>JBEELY010000122.1:0-4336 GCA_041167925.1 Pseudomonadota bacterium
TCCGGCCTTGGTGCCGCGGGCGAATTTCTGACGGAACTTCTCGACGCGGCCGGCTTCGCTGATGCGCTGCTGAGCGCCGGTGTAAAACGGATGCGACTCGGAAGTGACGTCAAGCTTGAAGAGCGGGTACTCCTTGCCGTCATCCATGGTCACCTTCTCACGGGTATTGACGGTGGAGCGGGTAATGAACTTAAAGCCGCTGGCCATGTCCTGAAACACGACTTCGCGGTAGTCGGGGTGAATGCCTTCTTTCATTATGCCGTGCCGTAAAAAAGTGTTGATGACCGACTGATTCCTGGCAAATTCAATGAACCGGTCTGTCCTTTCGGAGAACCGACCATTGTAAGCTCATCCGCCTTTTTTCATCAAATCAAAGAATTCCTGGTTGCTCTTGGTCTGTTTGACCTTGTCGAGCAGGAATTCCATGGCGGCGAGTTCGTCCATGTCGTGCAGCAGCTTGCGCAGAATCCAGATCTTTGTGAGCTGGTCCTTGGGAATGAGAAGCTCCTCGCGGCGCGTGCCCGATTTGTTGATGTCGATGGCCGGGTAAACGCGTTTTTCCATCATGCGCCGGTTCAGGTGCAGTTCGGAGTTGCCGGTGCCCTTGAACTCTTCAAAGATCACTTCGTCCATCCGGCTGCCGGTATCGACCAGCGCGGTCGCAATGATGGTGAGCGATCCGCCCTCTTCGATATTGCGTGCCGCGCCAAAGAAGCGTTTGGGGCGCTGCAGCGCGTTGGCGTCGACACCGCCAGTCAGTACCTTGCCCGAGGCGGGCACCACCGTGTTGTAAGCCCGGGCCAGGCGGGTGATCGAGTCGAGCAGGATCACCACATCTTTTTTGTGCTCGACCAGGCGCTTGGCTTTTTCGATGACCATTTCGGCCACGGTGACATGCCGGGTGGCCGGCTCGTCGAAAGTGGAGGCCACCACCTCGCCGCGGACCGAGCGCTGCATTTCAGTGACTTCCTCGGGGCGCTCGTCGATCAGCAGCACGATCAGCACGACCTCGGGATGGTTGGCCGTGATGGCATGCGCGATGTGCTGCATGAGCACGGTCTTGCCAGCCTTGGGAGGGGCCACGATCAGGCCACGCTGCCCTTTGCCGATCGGCGCGATCATGTCGATGATGCGCGCGGTGAAGTTTTCTTCCGATTTGGTGTCCCGCTCCAGAACCATCGGGACATCGGGGTGCAGCGGCGTGAGGTTCTCGAACAGGATCTTGTTCTTGCTGGCCTCGGGCGGCTCGCCATTGATGCGGTCAACCTTCACCAGCGCGAAGTAGCGCTCGCCATCCTTGGGGATCCTGACCTCACCCTCGATCGAGTCGCCCGTGTGCAAATTGAAACGACGGATCTGCGACGGCGAGATGTAGATGTCGTCAGGGCTGGCCAGGTAGGAGGTCTCGGGTGCACGCAGAAAGCCGAAGCCATCGGGCAAGACTTCAAGGCAGCCATCACCAAAGACGGTTTCCCCGGCGCGCGCTCGCTTCTTGAGGATCGCGAACATCAACTCCTGCTTGCGCAGCCGGTTGGCGTTCTCGATCTCGAGGCCGGCGGCCATTTCGATCAGGGCCGAGACATGGAGGGCTTTGAGTTCGGACAGATACATCGTGTGGTCGGTCACGAAAAAGACAGGCAAACCCCGAACACGGGTCAATCCCGGCGCCGTTGGCGGATCGCACAACCTGAGGCGAGACCCTGCCTGAGCAGCGCGCGCCGCATGGCGCAAATGGATCGGGGGTGGGTGTTGCAGGGAAAGGTTTGCAGAGAAACCCGCTCGCGGCGCAGGATGCAGGCCGCGGCCCCTGGGCACCAGAACGCGGGTGCCCGGACGCTGCTTCAGGGTCTGTTGTGAGCCGACTGTCTTTGACAGACAGTCGTGAAAAAACCTTAAAGCGATCCTAGGTTACGACGAATCAGATGTTGTTGTCCAGGAAGGCTTTGAGCTGTGCCTTGGAGACGGCGCCGACCTGGGTAGCGACTTCCTGGCCGCCGCGGAACAGCTTGAGGGTGGGAATGCCGCGAATACCAAAGCGCTGTGCCGAGCCGGGGTTATCGTCGACATTGACCTTGACGATCTGAACCTTGTCTGCGTAGTCCTTGTCGAGTTCGTCGAGCAGGGGGGCGATCATGCGGCAGGGGCCGCACCATTCGGCCCAGTAATCGACCAGGACGGGCTGGCCCGATTGCAGGACATCAGTATCGAACTGATCATCGGTGGTGTGTTTGATGGTCATGGCAGCGTGCAGGAAAGTCAGACAGCCTATGCGGCTATCCATAAAGCAGTAACCGTATCACAGCACTGGCAGGCTGGTACACTGACCTTGGACGGGCCTCCTCGCATTTCGGCGTGGTCCACCTGGTCAGGTCCGGAAGGAAGCAGCCAAGGCCGCTTCCCGGAAGTGCCGAGGGTTGGGCTCGTCCACCCCCTCATCTCTTGCTCGTCCTCCCGCGCGATGTCCCACCAGGTTCTGGCCCGTACATGGCGCCCGCGAGATTTCTCTGCCCTGGTCGGGCAGGAACATGTCGTGCGGGCGCTCAGCCATGCGCTCGAGAGCGGTCGCATCCATCATGCCTATCTGTTCACAGGCACCCGGGGCGTGGGCAAGACCACCGTATCGCGCATTCTGGCGCGCGCCCTGAATTGCGAGCAGGGGCCTACGCCCAGGCCTTGCGGGCAGTGCGCCTCTTGTTCCGCAATCGAGCAGGGGCGCTTTCCTGATTACCTCGAACTCGATGCCGCCTCCAACCGTGGCGTCGACGAAATGACCCAACTGCTTGAGCAGGTGGTGTATGCACCCGTAGCCGGGCGCACCAAGGTCTACATGATCGACGAGGTGCACATGCTCACGGGGCATGCCTTCAATGCGATGCTCAAGACGCTTGAGGAGCCGCCGGGGCATGTGGTGTTCATCCTGGCCACGACCGATCCGCGCAAGGTGCCCGTCACGGTGCTGTCGCGCTGTCTGCAGTTCAATCTGAAGAACCTGCCGCCAGCCCTCATTGCTGCTCACCTCGAGGGGGTCCTGCAGGCCGAGGGCGTGCAAGCGGAAAGTGCAGCCCTGCATCGCATCGGGCGGGCAGCCGCGGGTAGCATGCGCGATGCCCTCTCCCTGCTCGAACAGGCCATTGCCCACGGCGGGGGGCAGGTCACCGACGACAACGTCCGCCAGATGCTGGGGGCGGTGGATCGACGCGATCTCGATCGGCTGCTGCAGGCGCTGCACGAGGGCGATGGCCGTGCGCTGATCGCGGTCGCCGATGACATGCAATCGGCCAATGCGCCCTTTGGTCGGGCTTTGCAGGAGTTTGCGGGCTGGCTGCAGCGCATCGCCGTGACTCAGGTGGGCGTGTTGCCCGACGAGCAGGCCGAGGCCGAGTCAGCCCGGCGCTGGTCCGAACTCCTCGCACCTGAAGACCTTCAGGCCTGGTATCAGATCGCCATTCATGGCGCCCGCGATCTGCCGCTTGCGCCAGACGAGCATGCCGGTTTTTCCATGACTCTGGTCCGCATGCTGGCGTTTCGGGCTGATGCACCTGCGCTGAACGATGCGCCTGCGCCTGCCTTGACGCGGGATGCTGGGCAAGCAAGATCTCACGCCCAGGCCGCGGTTCGCGACACGCCAAGGGGCGCCACGGTCGAACCGGTGCGGCCCCAGGCCACGCCCCAGATGAGCCAGGCGCGCCAGATGCCCGAGGCCACGCCCCAGTTGAGCCAGACGCGCCAGATGCCCGGGGCCACGCCTGCGGACGCGCTTCTAAGCTTCGACGGCGATTGGCCAGGGCTGGCTCGGGCCGTCACTGCCAGCCTGCCGCGTGCAGGTCTGATTGGACAGTTCATGGCGCAAAGCGAGCTGCTCGAGGCCAGAGGCCTTCATTTCCGGCTGCGTGTTCCGGTCAAGCCGCTGGCCGAACCCGGGCTGCTGGGCAAGGTGCGCGAAGCACTGTCACGCCATTTCGGCGCCCCCGTGCAGATTCAGGTCGATGTAGGGGCCGTGCAGGGCAGCACTGCGGCCGCCGTCATGCATCAGGAGCAGGTGCAGGCCCATGCCCAGGCCCGAGCCGACATCCAGAGCGATTCCTTTGTGCAGTCCCTCATCGAGGGCTTCGAGGGTACGATCCTGCCCGGCTCGATCGAACCCCTGAGCCCCGATTCCTCCGGAGAACACCGATCATGATGAAAAACCAGCTGGCTGGCCTGATGAAGCAGGCACAGGCAATGCAGGACAACCTTAAAAAAACCCAGGAGCAGCTTGCCGCGATCGAGGTCGAGGGCCAGTCGGGGGCGGGCCTGGTCAAGGTGATCGTGACCTGCCGCAATGAGGTCAAGCGCG
>JBEELY010000131.1:0-5208 GCA_041167925.1 Pseudomonadota bacterium
CCCTGCCCCATTGGAGCCCACCGGATAGGCCGCATGGGCCGCATCACCCATCAGCGAAACACGCCCATGGGTCCAGCGATCGAGCGGATCACGATCCACCATGGGGTACTCGTAGACCCGATCGGCCGAGCGCACCAGCGCTGGCACATCCAGCCAATCGAAGCGCATGGACTCGAACTGCGGCAGAAAATCGTCCAGTCGCGCCTCGCGGCTCCAGTCTTCCTTGTTGAATGCTCCCTTGGGGTCGAACTGGAGATTGGCGATCCAGTTGATCGTCGCCAGCCCGGTCTGCGGATCGGGCCTTGAAATGGGATAACTCACGAAACGCAGACCGGAATGCCCCACCATCACCATGGAGGCGCCCGTCTTGAAGGGCTTTGCACTGGACGTGCCACGCCAAAGCATGGCCCCGTTCCACCGGGGCTCACCTTCGGTGGGCACCATCTGTTTCCGGATTGCCGAATGGATGCCATCGGCACCGATCAGCACGCTGCCTTGCTCGGAGCGCTCTTGTCCAAGTGGGTCGCGCAAGTGGAGCACGGCGGCATCCGATACATTGGAAAAACCAGTCGCACGCCAGCCACACTCAATACACTCCGGGCCCGCACGCTCGATCAGGGTCTGCAGCAGAAGCGAATGCAAAAGCCCACGATGGACAGAAAACTGCGGCCAGTGATACCCAGCCCAGAGGCCCCTGGGTTCGGTCCAGATCGGCAGACCAAAACGGGTGTACATGCCGTAGTCCTGCGTACGGACCCCGATCTGATCCAGCGCTTCTTCGAGCCCGAGATCGAAAAGCTCGCGCACTGCGCTGGGCTGCAGGTTGATTCCGACACCGAGCGGCCGGATCTTGCCAACCGACTCGAACACCTTGAAAGGCAGCCCAATCTGGTGACAGGTCAGGGCCAGAGCCAGACCTGCAATACCGCCTCCAGCGATCAATACACGCGGTTTCATGGAGTCACACGCTCCGCTGCATGGGGCCGTCATTGAGCATCCAGGCATCGAACTCGAATGCGGTCATCGGACGCCCAATGCGATAGCCCTGCAGATAGCTGCAACCGATCTGCTTCAGATAGGTTTGTTGACCTTCGGTCTCGACACCCTCGGCGATTGAGTGAATCCCGAGCTCACGGGACAGACTCACGATGGCGTTGCACACGGCCCGTGCGCCCGGATCGCCCTCTACCCCTTTGACAAAACGCTGATCGATCTTGATGAAGTCGAGTGGAAGATCGTGAATTCGGGTGAGATTTGAATAACCGATTCCGAAATCATCCAGCGCGAACCGGAACCCCAGTGCACGCAGTTCGCGCAAGGTATGGCCCATCTGATGCGTGGACAGGAGCGAGGCATCTTCGGTGATCTCGAAGACCAGGGCATCGGGAGGCGCCTCGATCGACATCAGCCGTGCTTTGGCACTGCTCCAATCCGCGATAAAGCGGCCCAGACAATGGGGCGGAATATTGACGCTGAGCTGAAATGCTGGGTCATGCTGCCGTCGCCACAGGGCAACCTGACGCGCTGATTCGCGCAGAACCCAGTCCGTCAGCAGCACAAGCAGTTCGCTGTCCTGAATATGTTCAAGATACTGCGCAGGTGAAACCGGCCCCCGCTCAGGATCGATCACACGTACCAACGCCTCTGCCTTGCGCAGTCGACCGCCCTGTGCGCTTGCGATAGGTTGAAACACCAGCTGCAACTGTTCGGCACGAATCGCCTGGGCGATCAGGCGCATCTGTTGCTGCCTTGACTCCTGAGATTCGCGCAACTGGGGCGAAAAACCGAGTGCCTGCGGCGCACCGATGCGCTGGGCCTCGATGGAGGCCGTGTCCGCATGTTTGATCAGGGTCGGCACATGGATGCCATCGGATGGCCAATGGCTCAAACCTATACGACAGCGGGGCAGAAAGGTTCCCCCAGGATCGAGCGAGATCGGCCGCTCGATGGACTCCCGAATCCGCTCGATCAGCTCAAGCGTGGGATCAGGCAGCCCCACAGGCGGCAGTGGGCACAACACCAGGAGTTCGGTCGAACTGACCAATCCGATGAGGAGTTCATCCCCGGATTGCGACCGAATTCGCTGCTCGATCTTGGCCAGCAGGCGCTGCTCGTCAACGCTATCAAGCACCGAGATCGACTGGTGCAGGTTGTCGATGCGCAGTTTGGCCAGTGCGCGTCGCACCCCCACCGGGGACTCGAGCAGCGCCCGCTGCGCTCGTTCGGCGAATCCCACCTGGTTGGGCAGACCCGACTGCACATCAGTCACCCGTAAGGATTCGCGCTCACGACGCACCTCATCGAGTTCAGTTTGCATTTGCGACGCAAGACCATTCATTTCGGCACCGAGGACTGCAAAGCGCTCGGCGATCTTGCGCCAGTGCCTCACCACCAACTGCATGAACACCATGATGGCGGCGTTGGTCCCCGCAAAGCGCAAGGTGAACTCTGGCTGGATTGGGGGAGACACAAAGACGATCACGCCAAGCGTGGCGAGCAACAGCGCACTGCACTGCACCAGTGCCAACGCCGGATGAAGCAGGATGTGAATCAGTATTAACGCCACCGTCAGAGCACTGGTCGCGAGCAGGCCGTTGATCCCCACGGCAACCAGCACCAGCGCCCCGAGAATCGTGCTCAAGCACAGCATGGCTCGCGGCGTGATTTGGTCCATGCGCGAGACCCAGCCGGCACAGCCAAGAACAACGATTGCCATCAGAAATGGGATGCCCAGAGCCTGCGACTGACTCTGCCCTGAGCGCGCAAGTACCAGCGACTGAACACCCACCAGCAACAACACGGTGACCGTTAGCAGCAAGGCGAGGATGGTGCCTCGTCTTGCGATCTGGGTCTCGGACGCGAGGACTTCATTGATCTCGTCCGCCCATCCGCGGGCACGCGCAACGAACTGGCGGTTGGACGGATTCATGTCAGAGGGGTCGATGCCCGCCGGGACTCCGGCGGGACCATCCCGACGATCTTAACGTCCGCTACAGCACTTGCAGAGAAAATGGTTGCTCTAGCGATCCGGAATCCACCGAACCGGGCGGCACTAGGCGCTCTGAGGCAGGGTTGCCTCAGATGCCCATGGCAATCATGGCTAGAGCCAGGCGCTTTACTTCTGCGTACCCAGGGACACCACACTCAGCGGTCGGGGGCGCGACAGGCGATTGGCCTGGGTGAATGCAAAATCGACTTCGGGTGCCAGTCCGGAAACGATGCGCGCAATGCTCTTGCCTGAACCACAGGCATGGGTCCAGCCTAGCGTGCCATGACCGGTATTGAGAAAGAGATTGGGCCAACGCGTGCCACCAATGACTGGCACGTTGCTGGGTGTGGCCGGACGCAGACCGGTCCAGAACTGGGCCTGCGTGACATCGCCTGCACCAGGGAACAGTTCCTGCACCCGGCTGACGATTGCTTCGCAGCGAACCCGGTTCAGATCGCGATCGTAACCATTGAGCTCGGCGGTTCCTGCAATCCGCAGTCGATCACCAAGACGGGAGAAGACCAGCTTGTATTCGTCATCGGTCAATGACACCTGATGCGCGCGGCTGGCATCCAGGACAGGCATCGTCACGGAATAGCCTTTGGCTGGGTAAATCGGCAGGTTGAGCCCGAGCGGCTTGAGCAGCAGAGGACTGATTGATCCAAGGGCGACCACATAGGCATCCCCTCGGATACGCTGGAAGCGTCCTTCACTGTCGGTGACCTCGACATGATCGATCTGCCCCGCCTGGGTGCGCAATGCCGTGATGGTGTGGCTCATGCGGAAATCCACGCCGCTTTGTTCGCACAAAGCAACAAGCCCCCGGGCAAACCGGTTGGCATCGCCGGACTCGTCCTCGGCCGTGTAAGTCGCGCCTGCAAGCTGCAGGCGAATGTGCGCAAGGGCCGGTTCGATGCGAATGGCTTCGTCAGCCGAAATCACTCGGCGGTCGCAGCCTAGTTCCCGCATCTGGGCGGCGGGGGCCTCTGCTGCATCGAACTCTTGCGGGTTGGTGTAGAAATGCAGAATGCCCTGAGTACGCTGGTCATACTGAAGGCCCGTATCGCGACGCAACTGTTGCAAGGTGTCGCGGCTGTAGGTGCCCAGACGCACGATCTGTTCGATGTTGTGGCGGGTACGCGCAGGCGTGCATTCACGCAGGAACTGAAGCCCCCACAACCACTGCCGCTGATCAGCACGCAAGCGAAATAGCAGGGGCGCATCTTCCTTGCCAAGCCACTTGAGGACCTTGAGCGGCGCCCCGGGGTTGGCCCAGGGCTCGGCGTGGCTGACCGAAATCTGCCCGCCGTTTGCGAAGCTGGTTTCGGCGGCAGCGCTGGCCTGACGATCGATCACGATCACCTCATGGCCGAGCTGGCGCAGAAACCAGGCCGAGGTCACACCAAGCAGACCAGCACCAAGGACGACAACTTTCATGATCCAGGCTTCAACGCGGGTTAGGATGAACCCATCCTAGGCAGCCAAAGCTCATGCGTCCAATGCATTCAAAATCAAATTCTGATGCGCCTTATGCATCGACAGCCTCATCGCTCCAAGGATCGCTCTGATGAATCCGCCGAAACGCCTCACACAGATCGCCCTGCTCAGTGGTGCATTGGCTGTCCTGGCAGCGGCCCTGGGCGCGCACGCTCTGGCAGGTGCAGGCGATGCCAGCATCAAGTCCTTCGAAACCGCCTCACGCATGCATCTGATTCACAGCGTGCTGCTGCTGGTGCTCTCGCTGTGGTGGAGCCGGCATCGCGAAAGTCGCCTGCTGGGTGTGTCCTGCGCCCTCATCCTGGGCGGCATGCTGCTGTTTTCTGGCGGCATCTATCTGCGGGTCTTGAGCGGGGAAACCGCTTTTTCAAAGCTCGCCCCTGTGGGCGGGATCCTGCTGATCGCAGGCTGGATTGCTCCAGTGTTCGCGATCCCAACCCGCAAGGACTGAAGGACAACGCCAGGACTAAGCGCGTCAGGGTCAGCCCAGGGTCACGCCAGTGCGCCTGATGACCGGGCCCCAGCGCCGTGCCTCGTCGGCCATGAGGCGGGCGAGATCCTGTGAACTACCCCCGGTGGGCGTCATGCCCTGACCTGCGAGTCGCTCTGCGATTGCAGGATCTTTCAGGGCCTCGTTGAACTCCCGATTCAGTCGATCGGTGACTGCCGCGGGCGTGCTCGCCGGGCCTACGATGGCATTCCAGGCGATGGCTTCAAAGTCT
>JBEELY010000224.1:0-3235 GCA_041167925.1 Pseudomonadota bacterium
TAATAGCTGATGAATTGCAGCGATGCTGCAACAGAGTCAATGAGGTCTTGCTGGCGAATGACCGTCGGCATGTCGATGTCCTGTGTACGGGAAGGCTGCGATGCGTCTTGGGCAACGATGAAGCGAAGCGTCAGCAGCGCTTAATGGGGTTTTAATGAGCGGAGCCACCGCCTTGGGAGCCTGCGCCGCTGTCTTTGGCGGGCGGGGCGACCATGATGCGATCGATCAGCGCAATGGCGATGGCCGAAATCAGGAAGACCACATGAATGATGGTCTGCCAGAGCAGGGTCTTTTCTGAAAGCGTACCTGCCGAGATGAAGACCTTGAGCAGGTGAATCGACGAGATGCCGATGATGGCGGTACCCAGCTTGACCTTGAGCACATTGGCATTGACATGGGACAGCCACTCGGGCTGATCTGGGTGGTCTTCAAGGCGAAGGCGTGAGACGAAGGTTTCGTAGCCGCCCACGATCACCATGACCAGCAGATTCGAGATCATGACCACGTCGATGAGCGAGAGCACGACGATCATGATGACCGTCTCCTTGTTGCGCTCGGCGATGCCCAGGCGTTGCACGGTGCTGTCCAGGACGGACGGATCCCAGAGGATGGCCACGAGGTGAATCAGCTCTTCGATGAAGAGCACGACGTACACCCCTTGAGCCACGATCAGGCCCAGATAAAGCGGCACCTGCAGCCATCGGCTGGCAAAGATCAGGTTGCCCAGAAAATTAGTCTGTCGAGGTTGTGACGGCATGGCTTATCCATGAAGTAAGGCCGAGATTCTAGACCGTAAGGCGACTGTAAGCCGCCGTCGGTACTGTCCGACTTGTCAAATTCCAATCGCTGTATGCCGCGCCTGACACCGGAGACAAGCGCCATGTCCGCCAGCATCGAGACCAGTCTCGTCGAAACCCGCATTTTCCAGCCACCCGAGGCCTTCATGCAGCAGGCCACCATCGCGGGCATGGCTCAGTATCAGGCGCTTTGCGCTGAAGCCGAGCAGGACTATGAAGGCTTCTGGGCCAGGCGGGCCCGCGAACAGGTGCTCTGGCACAAACCCTTCAGCCAGACGCTCGACGCCAGCAACGCGCCTTTTTACCGGTGGTTTGATGACGGCGAGCTCAATGTCTCCTACAACTGTCTCGATCGCCACCTGGGTACGCCCACCGAGCACAAGACCGCCATCATCTTTGAGGCCGATGACGGCAGCGTGACTCCCATCAGCTATGGCGAGCTGCACAAGCGGGTGTGCCGGTTTGCCAATGGCCTGAAGTCGCTGGGGCATGGCAAGGGCGAGCGCGCCATCATCTACATGCCCATGTCGATCGAGGCCGTGGTGGCCATGCAGGCATGCGCACGCCTTGGCATCACCCACTCCGTGGTGTTTGGAGGCTTTTCTGCCAAGTCGCTGCAGGAGCGCATCGTAGACGCGGGCGCCACCCTTGTGATCGCGGCCGATGGCCAATTCCGTGGAGGCAAGGCCTTGCCCTTGCTGCCCGCTGTGCATGAGGCCTTTGATCTTGGCGGCTGCGAGAGCATCCGTCATGTGGTGGTCTACAAGCGCACCGGTGCGGAAGTGAAATGGGATGCACGTCATTGCTGGATGCACGAGCTTGAGTCGGGCCAGCCGGAGCAGTGCGAGCCGGTCTGGGTCGAGGCTGAGCATCCGCTGTTCATCCTGTACACATCGGGCTCCACGGGCAAGCCTAAGGGCGTGCAGCATTCATCAGGCGGCTACCTGCTGCATGCCATGCTCACCATGAAGTGGACCTTTGACATCAAGCCATCTGATGTCTTCTGGTGCACGGCCGACGTGGGCTGGGTCACGGGGCATACCTATGTGGCCTATGGTCCTCTGGCCTGCGGAGCCACCGAGATGGTCTTTGAAGGCGTGCCCACCTATCCGAATGCGGGTCGGTTCTGGGACATGATCGCCCGACACAAGGTCAGCATCTTTTACACCGCGCCCACGGCAATCCGTTCGCTGATCAAGGCCTGCGAGACCGATCCCGCCACGCATCCGAGGCACTACGATCTGTCCAGCCTGCGCCTGATGGGTTCGGTGGGTGAGCCTATCAATCCTGAAGCCTGGATGTGGTACCACACGCATGTTGGCGGAGGGCGCTGCCCCATTGTCGATACCTTCTGGCAGACTGAAACCGGCGGGCACATGATCACGCCGCTGCCGGGGGCCACTCCGCTCGTGCCTGGCTCCTGCACGCTGCCCCTGCCTGGCATCACCACTGCCATCGTTGACGAGGTGGGCGGTGATCTGCCCAATGGCACCGGCGGCATTCTGGTGGTCAAGAAGCCCTGGCCGTCCATGATCCGGACCATCTGGGGCGACCCCGAGCGCTTCAAGAAAAGCTACTTTCCGGCTGAACTCAAGGGCTACTACCTGGCCGGTGATGGCGCTGTGCGCAACAAGGCAACGGGCTACTTCACCATTACCGGACGCATCGACGATGTACTCAATGTGTCTGGCCATCGTATGGGCACCATGGAGATCGAGTCGGCGCTGGTGGCCAATCCGCTGGTGGCCGAGTCGGCGGTGGTAGGTCGCCCCGATGACCTGACCGGCGAGGCCATTGTGGCCTTTGTGGTGCTCAAGGGCGCCCGGCCGACGGATCCTGCCGCGGCATCCAAGCTCGCCAAAGACCTGCGCGACTGGGTGGGCAAGGAAATCGGTCCGATCGCCAAGCCCAAGGACATCCGCTTTGGTGACAACCTGCCCAAGACACGCTCCGGAAAAATCATGCGCCGCCTGCTGCGGGTGATCGCCAAAGGCGAAGACATCACGCAGGACACCTCTACGCTTGAGAATCCCGCCATTCTTGACCAGCTGCGGCAGTCCCTCTGATGGTCAATGCCCTCGGAGTCCTTCAGCTGTTGGTGATGTATGCCGCCTTGCTGCTGCTTGGGCAGGGCATGGTCTACATGCTGAGTTTCGGACGCCATGATGGCAACGCGGTGTATCGCTTCTTCAAGTTCCTCACCAGCCCGGTGACCCGCATGGTCAGGCGCATCACGCCGGCCAAGGTGGCCGACAGACACGTTCCGGTGGTGGCCTTTTTCTTGTTGTTCTGGGTTTATTTTGCGCTTGCGGTGGTTATTCCGCAGGTGGCAGGAGTGCGTTGATGCAGCAAGCCTCAAGCCTGTCCATCTGGTTCTGGAAGAACATGGCGGTGTGGTCGCGCCTCTTGAAGCGCGAGGCGATGGCGCTGGAGTACTG
>JBEELY010000298.1:0-3672 GCA_041167925.1 Pseudomonadota bacterium
GACCGGCATCCGCAAGACCGTGCAGTGGTATCTCGATCATCTGGATTGGGCGCAGCGCGTGCAAAGCGGCGCCTATCGCGACTGGGTC
Source organism: Pseudomonadota bacterium (assembly GCA_041167925.1). GTDB lineage: Bacteria > Pseudomonadota > Gammaproteobacteria > Burkholderiales > Burkholderiaceae_E > UBA4615. Next base: position 89 of record JBEELY010000298.1, read on the forward strand.
GATACCAATTACAAGCAGCGTGGCTGAAAGGCGCCAGTGATGAACATCCTGCTCGTGGGCTGCAATGGCCAGGTTGGCTGGGAGTTGCAAAGGGCGCTCGCGCCCCTGGGCAGCGTCATCGCCTGCGATTTTGATTCGCCCGAGCCCTGGCGCGCCGATTTTTCGCGGCCCGGGTCCCTGCGGGCACTGGTCGACAAGGTCCAGCCCCAGATCATCGTGAACGCGGCCGCCCATACCGCGGTCGACAAGGCCGAAAGCGAGCCCGATCTTGCGCGTGTGCTTAACGCCACCGCCCCGGGGGTGCTGGCAGAAGAGGCGCGTGCGCGGGGCGCATTGCTCGTGCACTACAGCACCGACTATGTGTTTGACGGCAGCGGGCAGGCGGCCCGTACCGAAGACGCGCCCACCAGTCCGCTTTCGGTCTATGGCCAGACCAAGCTCGAAGGCGAGCAGGCGATTGCGGCCAGCGGCTGTGCCCACCTCATCCTGCGCACCAGCTGGGTCTATGCCGCGCGTGGCGGCAACTTCGCCCGCACCATGTTGCGTCTGGCCGCGGAGCGCGAAGCGCTCCAGGTCATCAACGACCAGGTGGGCGCCCCTACTGGAGCCGATCTGCTCGCCGATGTGACGGCGCATGCGATTCGTGCCGTGCGCGAACGCCCTGAACTGCAGGGCCTGTACCACTGCGTGGCGGCCGGCGAGACCAGCTGGTATGACTATGCACGCTTTGTGATCGAATGGGCACGCGCACAGGGCCGCCCGATCCGGGTCGCGCCCGAGGCCATTGCGCCCATTGCCACCTCGGCCTATCCCACGCCCGCGCAGCGTCCGCTCAATTCGCGTCTTGACACCCGTCGTCTGCAGGCTGCCTTTGGCCTGCATCTGCCGCACTGGCAACAGGGTGTGGAGCGCATGCTTCGAGAAATCCTCTCATGAACGCTGCTTCGTCTTCCCTTTCTGCTTCTACGCCCCAGCGGCGCGGCATCATCCTGGCCGGCGGCTCAGGCACCCGCCTTCATCCGGCGACGCAGGCCATCAGCAAGCAGCTGCTGCCGGTCTATGACAAGCCCATGGTGTATTACCCCCTGTCCACCCTCATGCTGGCGGGCATCCGGGACATCTTGCTGATCAGCACGCCACAAGACACGCCGCGTTTCGAAGCCCTGCTGGGTGATGGTTCGCAGTGGGGCCTGTCGATCCAGTACTGCGTGCAGCCCAGCCCCGATGGTTTGGCGCAGGCTTTCATTCTGGGTCGCACCTTTGTCGGTGGCGCCCCCAGCGCGCTGGTGCTCGGCGACAACATTTTTTACGGCCACGACTTCGCGCAGCTGCTGGCCAGTGCCACGGGCCGCAGCGAGGGTGCTACGGTCTTTGCCTACCATGTGCACGACCCAGAGCGCTATGGCGTAGTGGACTTTGATTAACACAAGCGGGCGCAATCCATCGAAGAAAAGCCCAAGGCACCCAAGAGCAACTACGCGGTCACGGGGCTCTACTTTTACGAGCAGCAGGTCTGTGACATCGCGGCCAGCATCAAGCCCTCAGCCCGGGGCGAGCTCGAGATCACCGATGTGAATGCACGCTACCTGGACCAAGGCGAGCTCAATGTCGAGATCATGGGCCGCGGCTATGCCTGGCTCGATACCGGCACCCATGACAGCCTGCTCGAGGCCAGTCAGTTCATCGCCACGCTTGAAAAGCGCCAAGGCCTGAAGGTGGCCTGCCCCGAAGAGATCGCCTGGCGCGCGGGCTGGATCGACGATGCCGCCCTCGATAAACTCGCATCTCCGCTGCTCAAAAACGGCTACGGCCAATACCTCGCCCGCATCCTGCGCGACCGCGTCTTTTAATCAGGGTCAGATGACCGTTTATTTTGATAAATGGGGTCAGATGACAATTTTTAGCATCCATCCACCCGGAGTTTTTCTTTTAGATGTCCAGCGACTCGAGCACCGAATCCACCTATAGCCCATCCCCTTTTCCTGATTCTCTTTTTTCTTCGCAACAAACCTCGGCCGGGCCGTCCGCAGGCTTGATCGCCCCTTCCGCCGAAGCCCTTGCAGGCGATACGGTCGAATCCAGTACGGACGGCTTGGTGGTGCCCCCCTCTGCGCCCGCCCAACGCGCTGACTTCGGGCGGAGCCGACCGCAAGGCCGCGTCAATGAACGACCAGCAAGGGCGGGCATCGTTGCCCTGATGGACGCCGAGTTCTGGCGCTGGTGGCATGCCATCCCTGCTGCGACGAGTGAACGCGAGGTGGCGATCAGCGCACGTCAGGCCGTGCGTGACGCCCTCGCACAGACCCGTGATGGTCTGCAGCTGCAACGCATCGTCTGGGTCGGCGAGCAGCGCATGCAGGGGCTTGATGATCTGCGGGTGCTTGCGGTGAGGGACAACGAGGCCGATGACGGCTGGCCGCTCGCGCGAGCCCTGTCGCAGGCGCTGTTCGACCTGGCCACGGGTGGCATTGTGAACACGGTGCTGCTGGTGAGCGACGATGACCGCCTGCTCCCTGCCGTTGATGAAGTACAGCGCCGTGGCATGCGTGTGCTGATGCTGCAGGGTCAGGACGACAAGCTCTCCGAGGAATGGCGACGACTCCTTGCCGTGGCGGATCGCTGCCTTGTCTTGCGCAGTGGCCCGGTTGGGCGCAGTGATCGCTTGCCACGGGCAAGCCCGGCCGATGGGCCAGAGCACACCGATCGTCCTGAGCGCTCGGGCACGCGACCCGACCCGCGGCAGTACGCCAGCGAGGCTCAGGATGCGAACCTGGAGCCACCCTCCGCTCAGACGCTGCAGACCCTTCATGAGGCTGCCAGCCTGTGGTGGGCGTCGCTCGATGAAGCCGCCCGGGACGCCCTGCGCCGGGCCCTGCCGCAGTCGCGCGGCCTGCCGCGGGATCTCGACCGGCAGTTGCTGATCTCTGCGGCGCGCGGACTCGATCGGCAGCTGTCTGTGCCCGAGAAGCATGCGCTGCGCGGCGCGGCCAGGGAACTGGCGGGCCGCGACGACGACCCGGCGGATCGCGATGCCTCTGTCAAAGACTTCGACTATCCTGTCTAGCCATGCGTCCCATCCTCTGCGTCGTCGGCACGCGCCCCAATTACATGAAGATGGCCCCGATCCTCGCGGCCTTTCAGGCACATCAGCCTCGGATTCCCTTCGTGTTCGTGCATACCGGGCAGCATTACGACGCTGCCATGGAAAAGGTGTTCTTCGATGCGCTGGGCTTGCCCACGCCCGATGCCAATCTCGGCGTGGGCGCAGGCAGCCATGCCGTGCAGACCGCACGCATCATGGAGCGCATGGATGCCGTGATCGACACGACGCAGCCCGCGAGCATGCTGGTGGTGGGCGATGTCAATTCCACGCTGGGCGCGGCGCTGGTGGCCGCCAAGCGCAATCTGCCGCTCATCCATGTGGAGGCCGGGCTGCGCAGCGGTGATCGCACCATGCCCGAAGAGGTCAATCGCATCCTGACCGATGCGGTCTCCGACCTGCTCTTCACGACGGAGCGCGCCGCGCGCGACAATCTTCAGGCCGAGGGGATTGCAGACGACAAGATCGTCTTCGCGGGCAATGT
>JBEELY010000397.1:0-3344 GCA_041167925.1 Pseudomonadota bacterium
TGGCGATCTGCACAGCCGACATGAAAGCGCAGATCGAGTTCTTTACGGACAAGCTCGGCATGGAGCTGCAGGCGCTGTACTGGATGCACGGGGTGAAGAACACCTGGCATGGGTTTTTAAGATTGAACGACGAGAGCTCGATCGCCTTCGTGCACAACCCCGACATCGCAACCATTCCCGCGGTGCTGGGCCAGACCCATGCCGGCAATCCGGCGGCCAACACCGCGGCGGGCACCATGCAGCATCTGGCGCTGAAGGTGAAAGACCATGCCGAGCTGCTGGCCCTGCGCGACCGGCTCCGCAGCAAGGGCGTGCCGGTGCTGGGCCCGATCGACCATGGCATGTGCTGCTCGATCTATTTCGCGGGGCCCGAGCATCTGTCACTCGAGCTCAGCTACTCCAACGCAACCATCGATCCTCGCGCCTGGGTCGATCCGGAAGTGGTGAAGCTCGCGGGGATCAGCGAAGAGGAGCTTGCGCGCTACTGCGCGCCGGCGCCGTTTGCCGATCAGGGCGGTGCGCTAGCCCAACCCGATCTGGCAAACGCCGCGGGGCCTCATATGAGCAACTACCCCCCGGGCCGCTATGAGCGCGTGCTTTCGATCCCTGATGAAGCCATGCTGCACTCGGTGGACAATCAGCCGCCGGTGAAGCCGGTAGCGGGCTGAGCTGCCTTCGCGCAGATAAATAGTCGGGTCACTGCAGCATTTTGCTCATCAATGGGCTCAGGCACCTCAAAAGCGCCTTTGGCCACACCGATGCGCTGCCCCGAACTTGCGCTTGCAAGCGGTACAAGACGCGCCACGGGGCGGCCGTTGCGTGCAATCACGATCTCCCGTTCATGCCCCTGCTCGATCGCTTCGACGAGTTGCGCAAGAGAGGATTCGGCTTGTAGCAATTCCACGGAGATCATGTCGGACTCTGCAAAAAAGGCTTAGCGTTATCTAGGCAAGCGTGGAGGTCAAGCGTGAACAGCCTCCCCCTGCTTGCGCATCCGGTCCACCGTCTCGAGAAACTAGCGCACCAGCGGCCTTAGCCCAGCTCTGGGACATCCAGATCGCCTGAAGTCGTCCGGGTCGAGGCAGAATGAATGCACTCGAACAAAACAAGTCAGGGAGACTCCGATGACCCACGGCAATGACTTTCCCCATCCGATCCGCCGCCGCCTGATCGCCTCAGCGGGCGCGATGGCTCTCGCGCCGACCGCGCTTCGTGCGCAAACCTGGCCCACCCGCCCCCTCACCGTGCTGGTGCCCTCGACCGCGGGCGGCGTGGTCGATATCTCCGCGCGCACGGTTCAGCCCGGCCTTTCTTCGGATCTGGGAGTGTCGGTGGTGGTCGAGAATCGGCCGGGCGGCGGGGGCCACATTGCCGCGGGCGCGGTGGCGCGCGCCAATCCGGACGGCTACACGCTGCTGTGCTCGGCCGGCAGCATTCTGGTCTCAGGCATCGTGCGCAATCTGCCCTACTCGCCCATGACCGATCTGGTGCCGGTCTGCCGGCTGACGCTGGGCGGCTTTCTGCTGCTGGTCTCGGCCAACTCGCCCTTCAAGACCCTGGCCGACCTGATCGCCCATGGCCGCGCCAATCCGGGCAAGCTCACTTACGCCTCGACCAGCATCGGTAACTCCACCCACATTGGTGGCGAGATGCTCAGCCTGCTCACGGGCATGAAGGCGGTGCATGTGCCCTACAAGGGCAATGTGCAGGCCCTGACCGATGTGGCCGCGGGTCGGGTTGATTTTTCGGTCGACAGCCGGCCGCCTGCGCTGCCCCTCCTGCGTGGCGGTCAGTTGCGCGTGCTGGCGGTCACCAATACCGAACGCCAGGCCGATTTTCCGCAGCTTCCTGCGATTGCCGAGCAGGTGCCGGGTTATGGCATTGAGGGCTGGACCGGGCTTTTTGCCCCCGCCCGCACGCGCCCCGAGGTGGTGTCGCGCATTGCCGAGGCCGCGCGACGCACTCTGAGTGATCCGGCCGTGATCCAGCGCTCGCGCGATGGCGGTGCGGAGCCGGCTTTTCTCGCACCCGACGCAGCGCTGGCCTTCATGCGACTCGACCATGAGCGGGTGAACCGCGTGGTGCGAGAAGCCAACATCACGATGGACTGAGCGATGACGACCCCACAGCCTCGCCACCTTCTGGTCGCCGGCGCCTCCGGCATCATTGGCCAGGCGGCGGTCGAGCACTTCAGTGCCCTGCCCGGCTGGACCGTCACGGCACTATCCAGGCGGCGCGGCGACTGGCCCGCGTCGGTCAAGCACCTGGCCGTCGATCTCACTGATGCGCAGGCCTGTCATGCCCACAAGGCCGAGTTCGCGGGCGTGACCCATGTCTTGTATAGCGCGCTCTTCGAGTTGCCTGATCTGGTGTCGGGCTGGCGCGATGCGCATCAGATGGCCACCAACCTGGCCATGCTCAAGCATCTGCTTGATGCGCTTGAGCCGGCCGCGCAAGGCCTTGCGCAAATCACCCTGATGCAAGGCGCCAAGGCCTATGGCACGCACATCGAGCCGGCGCTGATTCCGGCCAAGGAGCGCTGGCCGCGCCATACCCACGAGAACTTCTATTGGCTTCAGGAGGACCTGGTGCGCGAGCGTCAGGCACTTTCGGTGGCACAAGGGCGGCCCTGGCATTTCAGCATCCTGCGGCCGCAGGTGGTGCTGGGCCATGCGCCGGGCAGCCCCATGAATGTGGTGGCCGCCATCGGCGCCTTTGCGGCCATTCGCCGCGAACTTGGCCTGCCACTGGTGTGGCCAGGCGGTGGGCGCTTCGTGAGTGCGGCAAGTGATAGCCGCCTGATTGCGCAGGCCGTCGAGTTTGCGGCGACCTCCCCCAATGCGGCGAACCAGACCTACAACATCGTCAATGGCGATGCCCTCGCCTGGCAGGACCTCTGGCCTGCGATGGCCAGGCATTTCGGCATGCCGCTCGGTGCAGCCGAGCCGATCGAACTCGCGAAGGTCATGCCTGAGCAGGAGGCCGTGTGGTCGCGCATCGTGCAGCGCTACGGGCTACGCCCCTCGACCCTGCAAGCGCTGATCGGCAGTTCCTGGCAATTCACCGATCGCTCATTCGCGCATGGCAATGCCCAGCCCGCTCACAGCCTGCTCAGTCCGATCAAGCTCAGACAAGCTGGTTTTGCGGGGTGCATGGATACCGAAGAGGCGCTGATCGAGTGGATGCAGCGGCTACAGCGGGATCGGTGGTTGCCGGGTTAGCGCGCTCGACGGTCTCTAAGCCGACCCCCGCAGGCTCAGACCGCGCCAGCCGCGCGCATCGCTTCGATGTCCTCGGCGGAGCAGCCCAGCTCCGCCAGAATCCCCTCGGTATGTTCGCCCACT
>JBEELY010000417.1:0-3725 GCA_041167925.1 Pseudomonadota bacterium
GGGTACTGACGGGATCCTCCCGAGTGCGGGTCTGATGCAGTGCCACTGCATTGCGGAGCGGCGCCATCGGATTACGCAGCTCATGGGCCAACACCGACAGGAACTGGTCCTTGCGTTGATCGGCCTCCTGCAAGGCCGCCATGGCGCGTTCGCGGCTGGCCCGGGCCTCTGCCAGCCTACGGTTGGCTTCGGACAGGGCGTCGCGCAGCGCGCGGATCTCGGCAATCCGGGTCGTTTGAGTGCGCCACTCCCCGCCCGACGCGAGGCTCTGGGCATCGGTCTTGAGCAGGTCGAACTGAGATTCAAGATAGCGGCCTGCGGTGCGGCTGGCGAGCATGCCCAACAGCAGCAAGCCCAGGCCGGCTGCAAGCAAGAGCAGGAGCGAGCGACGCAGAGGGGCTTCATAGACGCTGACGTCCTCGCCCACCACGACCGTCCAGCCATTCGCAGCACGTTGCCAGACCACGCGATGCATCTGACCACTCAGGTTCTCGGCCTGCGCCGAGCCGCCACCTGGTTCGCGTCGAATCAAGGCGATGCGCTCCTCACCGATCGAGTGCCCCTGATAGCGCTCGATCTCCCGGTTGCGACCGATCACCCGGTACTGGCGATCGAGCACGGTGACAAAAAGGCTCCCGCTCGAATGGCCAGTCAGAATGGCAGACACCGCACCCGGAGCAAGCTCGCCACTCAGGACGCCTGCGCCGTTCTTGTCCGCAGACAAGGGTACTGCGATCGCCACCCGGTAGCGGTCCTGGCCAGGATGGCGAAGCACATCCGAATGGACCGGCAGCCCGCCATGCAGAGCGCGCATCACATGCTCGCGAGACAGACCCTCCGCGACATTCGAATCTGCATCGGTCTGCATCAGCAGCCGCCCCTGAGCATCGGTCAGACTGATGTTTTCCCAGGCGGTGTTGTGCGCCACCACGGCGCCCGCGTAGCTCTTGAACTCGGATTCGCTCAGACCCATCCGGGCGACCGCATCGGAGACCCGTTTCAGTTCACGCTGCAGGCCATCGAGTTCACGCTCCAGTGCAAGAGTCTGTGCCTGGAGCAGCTGCTGCAGATCCTTTTCGCTGCTCAGGCGCCCGTCGTCCCAGACACGATTCAACAGAAACAGGGAAAAAAAGATCATGGGCAGGACCGCCACCAGGGGCAGCACTGCGAGCAGGGTTCGAAGCGATAAAGATGTTGAATCAGTTCGGGCCATGCGCCGTTTCACGATCGCCGAAAGACAAAGCACGATCGCGTGCTGTCGGCCACCAAGTGTGCCCGCCGCGCATCAGCGCTGCCATCGGAGCATGCCCCGTCGGCGTCATGCTCCAGTGGCAGCATGCGCCGATCGCAGCAAGTCCGTCAGTCTGACACGTGAATGGGTGCTCAGGGCTAGAGGGTTCGCCCGAGTGCCACCCAATAGGGTGAGCGCAGGTCTTTCTTGAGCACCTTGCCCAGGGCATTGCGTGGAAAATCGCTGCGCAATTCCACGGCTCCGAGGCGCTGGTGTTTGGCCAGCCGCTCGTTCGCCCAGGCCATCAGCTCGGTCGGCGACACCTGGATCCCCTCACGCGCAATGACCAGGGCCAGCGGTGTCTCGCCCCAGCGCTCATGCGGAATGCCGATGACCGTGACATCCTGCACCGCAGGATGTCCTGCGACGACCTGTTCGATATCCGCTGGAAAGACATTGAAGCCGCCACTGATGATCATGTCCTTCTTGCGGTCGAGGATGGAGAGAAAACCCTCTGCATCGAGGCGCCCGATATCGCCCGAGCGGATGAAGCTGCGTCCGCGCTCGTCCTTCCAGATGAGCTGGGCGGTGGCCTCGGGTCGGCCGTGATACTCACGCATCATCCCGCCGCCATAGGCGGCAATCTCGCCAATCTCGCCGCGCGGCAATTCGCGCCCTTCGTCGTCCAGGATCCGGATCTCGAAGCCCATCACTGGCGTACCCACCGTACTGAACTTCTCGGCCGGATGCCAGGGTTTGAGCATGGACGCAAACCCCTCCGAAAACCCATAGAGCTCGATGACCCGGTTGCCAAAGCGCTCAATGACGGCGCGCTTGGTATCGGAACGCAGGGGAGATCCGGCCGAAAGGATCACCTCCAGGCCCGGTGCATCGCGCGCGACCTCAAAGCCGGCTAGTGCCGGATGGGCCAGCACCATGAGGCTTTGCGAGGGCACCAGAAAGGTATGCGTGATGCGCTCCTCGCGCAGCAGACCGAGGAAGCGGGCCACATCAAAGCCCGGCATCACGACCAGCGTGCCACCGGCAAACAGCACGGGCAACATCATCAGCCAGGTGCCGTTGGAATACAGTGAAGTGGTGGTCAGTGCCCGAGAGGTATCGCGAAAGCCCATCTCGATGGCATTTGAAAATGCCCAGTGCAGACGGGCGCGATGGGTCTGGACGATGCCCTTGGGCAGGCCGGTGGTACCCGAGCTGTAGATGATGTTGAAGGCATCGCTCTGGCGCAGCCGGACGTGAGGCAATCCGGTCGGCATGCCCGAGAGAAAATCAGCCAGCGGCATCCATCCGGCCACTGGCCCCGCAGCGCCATGCAGCACGCGCAGCCCCGGTCTCAGCCCTTCGGCAGGCGTTGAAGCCGTATCCAGCCGGGCCTGAAAATCCACTGTAGCAATCGCGCCGATCGCACCACTGTCGGTGATGAGTGCCGCCAGCTGATCGCCGGTGAGCAGACCGGAGAGCGGCACCGCGCATCCGCCAGCCCGTACGATGCCAAAGACCGCCTCCAGCATCTCGACGCAGTTACCCATGAGCACAGCCACCCGATCGCCCTGCTGCAGGCCTGCACCGAGCAGGGCATGCGCCACGCGACTGATGTTGGCGTCGAACTCACCCCAGTTGCGCCGGACCTCACCGCAGACCACCGCCTCCTTGAGAGGCTGAAAGCGCGCATGACTGGCAAAGAGTTCGGTAATGAAAACCTGGGCATCGTCCAGGGTGTCGTGGGTGCTCATGAACAACAGGCTCCGGTGGTGCGGCGCTGCGAGCCGCGATCCATGAAATGAGAGGCAGGCCAAGAAAAAGCCGCCCGAAGGCGGCTTGCACGACGAAGACGCGTGCTGCGCGATCAGCGGCCGTAGACCTTGCCGAAACGCACCCAGTTCTTGCCGTCCCAGCGCTGCAGCTGCTGGCGCTCGATCGGGAAGAAATCATCCGCGGCGGTCTTGACGTTCACCCCAGGCAACAGCATGGGAAGCTCGTGGTTCTGGTTGGCGGCCACTTTCATGATGTTGTCGCGGGTGAGGTTGTCACCTGCAGCCTTGAGGACATTGACCAGGCTTTGCGACACGGTGTACCCGTAGACGTTGTTGGCGTCCTTGAGATCACCGCCCGGATAGTACTTGTCCATCCAGGCCTTCCAGTCGCGATACTCGGGGGTCGACTGCCAGGCCGCATCGGTCGGATCCTTCAAATAGTAGGCCGTGATCACGCCCACCGCATTCTCCGGACCAGCCGGGATGATGGTGGCACCCACCGAAGCCGACACGCCATTCAGATAATGAGTGGGCTTCCAGCCGATGTCAGCGGCCTTCTTGATGGCCTGAGCTGCAAACTTGGGGATGGTGATGTTGAAGAAGGTGTCAGCGCCCGAGGATTTGAGATCCACCATCTGGCTGTCGATCGTGGCGTCGGTGGCCTCGTAGCTCACCTTCTTGACGATCATGGTCTTGGCCTTGTCGCCCAGGCCATCCTC
>JBEELY010000472.1:0-8539 GCA_041167925.1 Pseudomonadota bacterium
AGGCGATCGGCAAAGGGATGCGCAAAGGCCTGGCGCTCGAGGGCTTGACCCTTGCAGGTGGCAAGGACTTCTCCCTGCATGCCCCAGGCCGACAGGCAGGCACTGACGCGCTCTGCAGCCAACAGCAGGAGCAGAGCCTCGCCGTCGCGCGCCGTCTGAACCAGGGCGTAGTCGAATTCCGGATGCAGGTTGAGGGCCTGATTGGCCGGCAGGGTCCAGGGCGTGGTGGTCCAGATGACGGCCATGCCCGGCACATCGGGTAGGGCCGGCAGGCCAAAGGCCTGGGCCAGGGCGGTGCGGTCGGTAAACGCGAAGCCCACATCCACGGCCAGGTCGGTCTTGTCGGCGTATTCGACCTCGGCCTCGGCCAGGGCCGAGCCGCAATCAAAGCACCAGTTGACCGGCTTGAGGCCGCGATAGACAAACCCGGCCTGCAGAATGCGGCCCAGCACGCGCAGCTCGTCGGCCTCATTGCCCGGGGCCATGGTCAGGTAGGGCGTGTCCCACTCGCCCAGCACGCCCAGGCGCATGAAGTCGCGCTTTTGACTCTCGATCTGGCCAGTGGCATAGGCCCGCGACCGGGCCATCACCTCGGCCGGCGGCAGATTGCGGCCATGCTGCTTTTCGATCTGGATTTCAATCGGCATGCCGTGGCAGTCCCAGCCTGGCACATAGCGCGCATCGAAGCCGGCCATGTTGCGCGACTTGACGATGATGTCTTTCAGAATCTTGTTGATCGCATGCCCGGTATGAATATCGCCGTTGGCATAGGGCGGGCCATCGTGCAGCACGAAGATCGGGCGACCAGCGCTCGCCGCGCGGATGCGCTTGTAGATGCCCTTGTCCTGCCACTGGGCCACCCAGCCCGGCTCGCGCTTGGCAAGATCGCCGCGCATCGGGAAGGGGGTGTCAGGCAGGTTCAGCGTTGCCCGGGTATCGGGGCGCTGCGCGGTCTGCGCAGCAGGGCGCTCGGCAGGGCGCTCAACGGGTTGATCGGTGGGGCGGTCAGTGGCAGCCATGGAAAGCGGTCTCGTGGGCAACGTGGGGCGGTGCGGTGCAGCGGAAAGCGGACGGTTCGGCGCGACGGTATAAAGACAGGGCGATACGGGCGAACGGTTCAGGGGGCGGGTGGGCTGTTTCGAAGCGAAGGCGGGGTCTGCGCGAAATACTGGCGTGCGTCCTGAGCGTCCCGACGGATCTGGGCCGTGAGTGCATCCAGCGAATCGTAGTGCGCTTCATCGCGCAGATGCTGCAAAAACTCGATGTGCACCAGGCGTCCGTAGGCATCGCCCTGCCAGTCGAGCAGATGCGTCTCGAGCAGCCAGGTGCCGTCGGACTCGACTGCCGGGCGGGTGCCCAGACTGGCCACCGCCGGCAGGGGCGTGGTGCCCAGCCCATGGACCTGCACGACGAAGATGCCAGCCAGCGCCGGCCGGCCCGGAGGCATGCGCAGATTCAGTGTCGGAAATCCCAGCGTGCGCCCTAGTTTGCGGCCGTGAATCACATGGCCACTCACCGAGTAGGGGCGCCCCAGCAAGGTCCGGGCGAGGGTCAGGTCACCCGCCGCCAGAGCTTCACGTACTGCAGAACTCGAAATGCGCCGCCCGGCCTCAAGCACGGTGGGCATGCTGCGCAGCTCAAAGCCATGCTTGTGCGCAGCGCGTTCAAGATGATCGAAATCGCCGCGGCGTTGGGCGCCATAGCGGAAGTCGTCGCCGATCATGAGCCAGCGCACCTGAAGGCCGCGCACCAGAATCTGCTCGACAAAGGCATCGGCATCGAGCCGAGCGACGCGCTCATTAAAGTGCATCACGCAGGTCCGATCGATGCCCTGGGTGGCAAGCTCGAGCAGCTTGTCGCGCAGGCTGGCAATGCGGTGCGGCGCACTTAGCGCAGGATTGGTACGCGCAAAGAACTCGCGCGGATGCGGCTCGAAGGTCAGTACGCAGGCGGGCACGGACAGGCGCCGCGCTGCTTCGCGGACTTCGCCGAGCAGTGCCTGATGGCCCCGATGCACGCCATCGAAGTTGCCGATGGTGAGCGCACAGGGCATGCGTTGCGCGGGCGGTGGAAGATTGCGGAAAACCTGCATGGATGCGGAAAAAGTCGAACCCGGCATGATAGATCATGGTGAGGTCGTGCCTCGCAGCGGCTCCGGCAAAGCGGTGGCCCGGTGCTACCATTCGCGGCTTGAAACGGATCGCCATCCTCTTTTCCGGCCAGGGCACGCATATGCGACATCTGTCGCTCGCCTGCGCCACAGGACAATTGCCTGCACGGGTGGTCAGTGTGGTGTGCAACCGAGCCGATGCGCCCGGTCTAGAGCATGCGCGCAGCCTTGCCCTGCCGCTTCAGCTGATCGAACATCGGCAGTTTGCAGACCGCGAGGCCTTCGATGCCGCCCTTGCCGATCATCTGCATGCGGTACAGCCCGATCTGGTGGTGCTGGCCGGGTTCATGCGCATCCTCACGCCTGCCTTTGTGCGGGCCTTTGCGGGGCGGCTGGTCAACATCCATCCTTCATTGCTGCCGGCCTTTCCGGGCACCCAAACCCATGCGCGCGCACTGGAGGCCGGCGTGCGTCTGCATGGGGCCACGGTGCATTTAGTGACTGAGGCGCTCGATCATGGCCCCATCCTTGCGCAGGCGGTGGTACCCGTCCAGGACGATGACGATGTGACGCGGCTGTCGCAACGGGTGTTGCAGGCCGAGCATGTGCTCTATGCGCGGGCCGTGCGCTGGATACTCGAAGACCGGGTCAGCATGAGCGGGAGCAGGGTACATATCGAGGGCGTTAACGAAACCCAGCGTCTGATGCTCATGAGCGTCGACGGTTCGAAAGAGAGCTTGCCATGAGTCCGTCGCGCAGACCCCCCCGTGCCTCCGGCCCAGCGAAGACAAACCGTCCGTCATCGGGCGGTCGTGCAGCACAAGGCTCCCGGGCAAGCCATGGGGCGCGACCTGCCCAGGCGGCGGGTCTGTCCTTGTTTGAGCAGATCTGCAGTGCTCTTGATGAGGTGCTCGCCTTGCGCGGGCCTGCCGATATGGTGCTGCGCCAGCACTTCAAGGCGCATCCGCAGCTCGGTCGACGCGATCGGGGCCTGATCGCCGAGACCGTCTTCGATGTGTTGCGCAACCGGCGCCTTTACGCCTACTGGGCGCAGACGCTGCTGGGCCCGCTCACCCGGCGGCTGGTCCAGCTATCGCTCGCACGAAGGCACGATCCGCAGGCCCTGGCTGGTCTGGGCCAGGGCGAGCATGCGGACATGCTCGGTGCCCTGGTGCGTACCGACACGTCGGCGCTGCCCATCACCACGCAACTCAGCTTGCCGGACTGGCTGCTCGATCGTCTGCGTGGCAGCCTGGACCAGGCTATGGGCCTCACAGCGCCTGACGATGCCGCTCTTCAGGCGCTGGGCAAGGCACTGCTCGAACCCGCGCCCCTCGATCTGCGGGTGAATCTGCTCAAGACTGATCGGGATGCCGTGCTGCAGGCCCTGACTGCTGCGGGCATCGAGGCGCAGCCTGTCGCCGAGATCGATACGGCCATTCGTGTTAAGGGAAAGCCTGCCATCGAAAGGCTCGCAGCCTTCGAATCCGGGTGGTTCGAAGTGCAGGATGCCGGCAGTCAGGCGCTGGTGGACTTTTGCGATGCGCGGCGCGGCCAGACGGTCGTGGATTTCTGTGCAGGCGCAGGGGGCAAGACCCTGGCCATGGCCGCGCAGATGCGCAACCGCGGACAGATCTTCGCCTGCGATACCTCCCATGCCCGCCTGGCGCGCATGAAACCCCGGTTGCTCCGGTCCGGGGTCACCAATATCCAGCCCTTCGTGATCGAGGATGAAAACGACGGACGCCTGGGCCGACTGGCGGGGCGGGCCGACCGGGTCCTGGTGGACTCCCCCTGCAGCGGCACCGGGACGCTCCGGCGCAACCCGGAAATCAAGTGGCGACTCGTCGAAACAGACATTGCCGAGCTCGCTGGCAAGCAGTTGCGCATCCTGGCTGCTGCCGCCCGGCTGGTAAAACCGGGCGGCGTCCTCATCTATGCCACGTGCAGCTTGCTGTGCGCCGAGAACGACGAAGTTGCCGCGGCCTTTGCGGCAAGTCATCCGGGCTTTGAGGCGCAGGGCGTGCTGCGTCTGCTGCCTGGCCTGACGGCGCTGCCGGGCGTGACTGCGGGGCCGCAGGGGGATGGCTTTTTTGCTGCCCGCTGGCTTCGACGATCCTGAAGCATGTCAGTTGCCGGCACCATGCTTTTATGGTGACCCGGGCACATTCCGGCTTACAATCGATCGGTAAATTAAGGGAGTTCGCAACGTGCTTGAATCTTCCGCCTTCGAGGCGGTGCTCGGGTTTCTAGACCAAGGCCTGCTGCATGCTTCGGGCTGGCAGATGGTGGTCTACACCCTGGTCACCACCCACATCACGATCGCTGCAGTCACTATCTTTCTGCACCGTTGCCAGGCCCATCGGGCCCTGGATCTGCACCCTGTTGTGTCGCACTTCTTCCGCTTCTGGCTGTGGCTGGGCACAGGCATGGTCACCAAGGAATGGGCCGCCATTCACCGCAAGCACCATGCCAAATGCGAGACGGCCGAAGATCCTCACAGCCCCCAGACCCGCGGCATCCGCAAGGTGCTGCTCGAAGGGGTGGAGCTTTATCGCGAAGAAGCCAAAAACCCCGAGACCCTGGCCAAATATGGCCACGGCACGCCAGACGACTGGATTGAGCGCAAGCTCTACACCCCATGGGCCATGCTCGGGGTCTACATCACGCTGGTGCTTGACGTCCTGATGTTCGGCGCCATCGGCCTCACCATCTTTGCGGTCCAGATGCTCTGGATCCCCATTCTGGCTGCGGGTGTGATCAACGGCATCGGGCACTTCTGGGGCTACCGCAACTTTGACAGCCCCGATGCCAGCCGCAATGTCTTGCCCTGGGGCATCCTGATTGGCGGCGAGGAACTGCACAACAACCACCATGCCTTTGGTACCTCAGCCCGGTTGTCCAACCGCTGGTATGAATTTGACATCGGCTGGATGTACATCCGCATCCTTCAGGCCCTCGGCCTGGCCAAGGTGCGCAAACTCGCCCCGGTGCCCCGGCTTGCTCAGCCCCGTCCTGCGGTTGATCAACTGACGCTGCAGGCCGTCATCGCGCATCGCTATGACCTCATGGCCGCTTACGGTCGCTCGCTCGCACGTACCTGTACTGACGAAGTCGCGCGCTTGCGGTCAGCGCAACCCGCCCAGGCCCGTCTCATCCAGACCGCCCAGCGCTGGCTGCATCTCGATGCCGCCCATTGGAGTGCTCAGGACCGCGCCTCTGCGGGTGAGGTCTTTGCAGCCTCATCGGCCATTCGCAAGCTGGTTGAGATGCGTGCCGAACTGGCCGCTACCTGGGAGCGCTCCAATGCAAGCGCCGAGCAACTGCTCGCCCATCTTCAAGACTGGTGCCATCGTGCCGAGGGCAGCGGCGTGACTGCGCTCCAGGAGCTTGCGATTCGGCTCAGGCGCTACCAGGCTGCGTGAGGTGGTTCCGGGGTCGACCCACCAAGGGGTCGGCCCAGCGACAGACCGGGGCTGAAACAAACCTGGGCTGAAACAAAAAACCCCCTGGCAATGCTCAGGGGGTTTTTGCATCTAAGCGAAGCAGACCGGCCCACGAGGCCGGTGCCCGAAATCACTTGATCTTGGTTTCTTTATAGGCCACGTGCTTGCGGGCCACAGGATCGAACTTCTTGATCTCGATCTTTTCGGGCTTGGTCTTTTTGTTCTTGGTGGTGGTGTAGAAGTGACCGGTGCCGGCGGTCGACTCGAGTTTGATCTTGTCACGCATGATGAGAATTCCTCAGGCTGGTCGGCTCAAAGATGGCCCTGGGCGCGCAGGTCGGCCAAGACCACATCGATGCCCAGCTTGTCGATCGTACGAAGGCCGGCGTTGCTCACGCGCAGGCGTACCCAGCGGTTCTCGCTCTCGACCCAGAACCGGCGGTATTGCAGGTTGGGCAGAAAACGACGCTTGGTCTTGTTGTTGGCGTGGGAGACGTTGTTTCCAACCATCGGCCCTTTGCCAGTCACACGGCAGACTTTGGCCATGGCGAACTCCTGATCACGTAAAGCCCACGATGATAGCCGAGCCACGGGGCAATGATCAAGCGCAATTCAGAAATAGCGGCGCAATTCAGTCGGGGCGACGCAGTTCAGGCGGCGCATTTCAGAGCAACCCCGCCTGGGCAAAGGAGAAATGCCCCCCGACACCCACGATGATGTGGTCGAGCACGGGGATTTCGAGGCAGCCCAGAGTCTGCTTGAGCGTGTGGGTGAGCTGACGATCGGCTGTGCTGGGCGTGGTGACCCCAGAGGGATGGTTGTGGGCCAGGATGACACCGGCAGCATTGCACTCGAGCGCCCGACGGGCCACCTCACGCGGATACACCGCAGTTTGGCCCAGGGTGCCCGAGAAGAGTTCTTCGAAACGCAGGAGCCGGTTTCGGCAGTCGAGGAACAGGACGCAGAACACCTCTCGGGGCAGGTGGGCCATGCGTAGGCTGAGGCAGGTGGCCACAGCTGCTGGACAATCGAGGAGATCGCGCTCGCCGAGGGTATCGCGCAGGCTGCGATGGGCGAGTTCGAGAGCCGCTCCTAGGAGTTGTTCGATGCGGTTGCCGGGTGCAAGGCCGCGCTGAGTGCGCTGGGCCAGGGCGTGCAGGCCTCCGGCCTCACGCAGGCAGCGGGCTGCTCGCTGGCGTAGGCGGGGTCCGGGCTGACCCGGGCCGCGGTGAAGGAGCTGCGCCAGCAAATCGGCGTCGGTCTGGAACAGCGGGCTTTGGGCAGGCGACTTACAATGCACGGCTTCAAGGAATGGATGCATGAACCCAGCAGAGCCAGCGACCCCGGTGGTTGCCCCCGGAGCCCATCTCACCCTGCATTACCGCATCAGTCTGTCGGGTGCTGGGGCCGATGTCATTAGTACTTTCGGCGATCGTCCGGCCACGCTCACGCTGGGTCAGGGGCAATTGGACGAGTCGCTTGAGCAGCGCCTGATCGGCCTGACCGAGGGCACGCACACCACCTTCGCGCTTGCCCCCGGGGAAGCCTACGGTGAGCGCAACCCGGAGTTGCTTCAGCGCGTTTCGCGCAGCCTGCTCGAAGCGCAAGGCGAGCCGGGAGCCCAATACAACCCGGGTGATCTGCTTGACTTTGCGGCCCCCAACGGCGGACGCTATGCCGGCATCGTTCGAGAAGCCGACGCCACTGGCGTGGTGGTCGACTTCAATCATCCTCTGGCCGGTCAGGCCTTGCTGTTTGAAGTGCACCTACTTGGAGTGCTCTGATGACGACCTCCCCTGATGCATCGACTCTCGACAGAGCGCCCCTTGATGCAGCGAACGCAGGAACGGCCGACTTCGATCCGTCCCTGCCGACCGCGCTGCTGGCCCAGCCTCGAGGCTTCTGTGCCGGTGTAGACCGGGCCATCGAGATCGTCGAACGTGCCCTGCAGCGCTTTGGTGCGCCGGTCTATGTGCGTCATGAGATCGTCCATAACGACCATGTGGTGGCCGATCTGCGGGGCAAGGGCGCCGTTTTTGTTGATGACCTGCAGGAGGTGCCGGCAGGCGCTACGCTGGTGTTTTCAGCCCACGGCGTTTCGCGTGCAGTGCGCCATGAAGCCCAAGATCGTGCCTTCCATGTCTTCGATGCCACCTGCCCCTTGGTGACCAAGGTGCATGTCGAGGTCGCCAAACTGCGTCGCGAAGGGCGCGAGGTGATCATGATTGGTCACGAAGGCCATCCGGAGGTCGAAGGCACCATGGGGCAGGTCGATGATGGCATCCATCTGGTGGAGACCGCCGACGACGTGGCGCGGCTTGCAGTCGCTGACCCTGCCCGTCTGGCCTATGTCACCCAGACCACCTTGTCGGTGGATGACTGTCGGGTCGTGATCGATGCGCTCAAGCAGCGCTTTCCCGAGATCGCCGAGCCCAAGAAGCAGGACATTTGCTACGCCACCCAGAACCGGCAGGATGCAGTCAAGTTCATGACGCCGCAGTGCGATCTGGTGCTGGTGATCGGCAGCCCGAGCAGTTCCAACAGCAACCGACTGCGTGAGGTGGCCGAGAAGATGGGCAAGGAGGCCCGGCTGATTGGTTCGGCCGATGAACTCGACCCGGCCTGGCTGGTGGGCAAGCGGCGCATCGGCATCACGGCCGGCGCATCGGCCCCCGAGGTTCTGGTACAGGCCTTGCTCGCCCGTCTCGACACCCTCGGGGTGCAGCGGGTGCGCAAGCTCGAGGGCATCGAGGAGCACATCCAGTTTCCTCTGCCCAAGGGTCTGAGCGGACCTGCCCCCGTCTCGGGTGCAGCCGCCCCCTCTGCTCAGGACTGAATGCCCTCAAGGCGGCGATGAGCGCGGTAATGAGGCTGCCAGGAGCGCGACCATGAGGCCATGTGAGCCTGCCCCGGGCCGACGCCGCTGGGTGGCCAGTTCCGCCAGGTTTGGGGGGGGTCTTGTGGGGGGTGGGTCGGGAGGGCT
>JBEELY010000017.1:0-3852 GCA_041167925.1 Pseudomonadota bacterium
AGGATTTCGTAGGGGCTCATGGTGGCATCGCCCACAAAGATCAGTCGATAGTCGGCGTTGTATTTGCGCAGAAGATCCCAAGTGGGCAGGCGCTCTGAGTGCCGGCGGCGATTGTTCTTCCAGACGTAGTCGTAGACGCAGTTGTGGAAGTAATAAAACTCGAGGTGCTTGAACTCGGTCTTGGCCGCTGAGAAGAGCTCTTCGGTGCGCTTGATGTGGTCATCCATGGTGCCGCCCACATCAAGCAGCATCAGCACCTTGATGGTGTTGTGACGCTCCGGAACCATCTTGATATCGAGATAGCCGGCATTGCGCGCGGTGGAGGCGATGGTGTCGTCCAGATCGAGTTCTTCTTCGGCGCCGTCGCGAGCAAACTTGCGCAAACGGCGCAGAGCCACCTTGATGTTGCGGGTGCCGATTTCGATTTGATCGTCATAGTCGCGGTAGGTGCGCTGTTCCCATACCTTGACCGCAGTTCGGTTGCCTGTGGGCGGGCCGCCGATGCGGATGCCTTCTGGGTTGAAGCCGCCATTGCCAAAGGGCGAGGTGCCGTTGGTGCCGATCCACTTCTTGCCGCCTTCGTGCCGCTCTTTCTGCTCTTCAAGCAGTTCCTTCAGGCGCTCGAGCAGCTTGTCGAGTCCGCCCATGGCCTCGATGGCCGCTTTTTCTTCTGCCGTGAACTCGCGCTGCAGCTGACGCTTGAGCCATTCAAGAGGCACGTTGACATCAATCCCCTCGATGCTGTCGACGCCCTTGAAGTAGGCGCCAAAGGCCTTGTCGAACTTGTCAAAGTTGCGCTCGTCCTTGACCAGTGTGGCTCGCGACAGGAAATAAAAATCATCCACGCTCGGGCCGATGACGTTCTTGCGAAGCGCTTCGAGCAGAGTGAGGTATTCCTTGATCGAGACCGGCAGCTTGGCGGTGCGCAGGTGCAGGAAGAAGTCGATCAGCATGGCAGTCTCGCGCGGAAATGAACGGGATTGAAAAGGTCAGTCAAAAGTCAGTCGGTGGCCGAAGCGCCATTCAGACGTGCCTGCCGAAAGGTCAGGTGTGTGCGTACCGCTGGCCATTCATCGTCGGTGATTGAAAACACCACCGTGTCCCGGAAGCTTCCATCGGGCAGGCGCTGGTGCTTGCGCAGGACTCCGTCCTGTTTGGCGCCCAGGCGCGCGATGGCTTCACGCGAACGCTGGTTGAACCAGTGGGTCCGAAACTCTACGGCGATGCAGCCCAGCGCATCAAAGGCATGCGCGAGCAGCAGCCGCTTGCATTCGGTGTTCAGGGCGCTGCGTTGTACGGAGGCGGCATAAAACGTGGTACCGATCTCCAGGCGACGTTGCGCGGGCTCGATGTTCATGTAACGGGTACTGCCCACGATGCGGCCGGAACTGCGCAATCGGACCACAAAAGGAAGTGCCTTGCCCTGGCTCTGAGCCTGCAGGCTGGCTTCGATCCAGCCAGGCAGATCTCCGGGAGCAGGAACAATGGTGAACCAGAGGCGGTGCAGATCCCCGTCCTGAATGGCTTGCGCCAGTCCGTCTGCATGCGAGGCAGCAAGCGGCTCCAGGCGAACAAGGTCGCCTTCAAGAGTGGTTGCTTGTGGCGGCCAGACGGCCTGGCCCGGGCCCGATGTCATCGGTTATGGCGCGCCATGAAAATCAGACGCTCGAACAGATGGATGTCCTGTTCGTTCTTGAGCAGGGCACCGTGCAGCGGCGGAATGGCCGCCTTGCCGTCTTTGGACTGAAGCGCCTCGGCCGGAATGTCTTCGGCGACCAGCAGCTTGAGCCAGTCGAGCAGCTCGGAGGTGGAGGGCTTTTTCTTGATGCCAGGCAGCTCACGGATCTGGAAGAAGCTCTCCATCGCTTCCTTGAGCAGGTCCTTCTTGATGTTGGGCTGATGAACATCGACGATGGCCTGCATCGTCTCTTTATCGGGAAACTTGATGTAGTGAAAAAAGCACCGGCGCAGGAAGGCGTCCGGAAGCTCTTTTTCATTGTTGGAGGTGATCATCACCACCGGGCGATGCTTGGCACGGATGAGCTGGCGCGTCTCGTAGCAATAGAACTCCATGCGGTCAATTTCGCGCAGCAGGTCGTTCGGAAACTCGATGTCTGCTTTGTCGATCTCGTCGATCAGCAGAACGACCGGATGGTCGGCTTCAAAGGCCTGCCAGAGCACGCCCTTGACGATGTAGTTGTTGATGTCTTTGACTTTTTCTTCGCCGAGCTGGGAGTCGCGCAGGCGCGAGACGGCGTCGTATTCGTACAGGCCCTGTTGCGCCTTGGTGGTCGACTTGATGTGCCACTGCAGCAGGGGCATTCCAAGTCCACTGGCCACCTCTTCTGCGAGCATGGTCTTGCCGGTGCCTGGTTCGCCCTTGATCAGGAGGGGGCGCTGCAGAGTGATGGCCGCATTGACCGCAAGTTTGAGGTCATCGGTGGCGACGTAGGTGGAAGTGCCTTCGAAACGCATGAATGAGTCTGCCTTGTCGTTGTTGTGCCGTGATGGGTCAGTCGAGTATACGTAAAAGCGCTGCCTCGGGTAGAATCCGGCCCGGTTGTTCCAACGATCACTATTCCAATGAAAACATTCAGCGCAATCCTGGGAGTGGGGCTTGCAGCGGTGGTGGCTGTGGGTGTGCCCCAGCTGGCCCATGCTCAGGTCGTCGGCAAGGCCGAAGACGGTCTCAAGAAGGCTTCTCAATGCATCGGCTGCCATGAAATTCCTGGCTACCGCGCATCCTTTCCGAGCGTCTATCGCGTGCCCATGATTGCGGGGCAGTCGGCCAAGTACATCGAAGCCTCCCTTCAGGCCTACAAAAAGGGCGATCGCAACCACCCCACCATGCGGGGTATCGCGGGCAGCCTCAGTGACCAGGACATGGCCGATCTGGCCGCCCTGTACGGCAGCAAGTGATCCGGAGCCGACTCATGAAAATTCGTTCGACTGTTGCGCCCGCCCTGGCTGTGGCATTGATGATCGGTTCTGGAGTGGCACTGGCAGCGGATCGTGCCGCGGGCGAGGCCAAGGCCCAGGCGCAGTGCGCCGCCTGCCATGGCAAGGATGGCAATACGCCTATCGACCCGTCCTATCCCAAGCTCGCGGGTCAGTACCCTGATTTCCTGATTCAGGCGCTGAGCGATTACAAGTCAGGTGCGCGCAAAAACGCGATTATGGCTGCACAGGCGCAGGCCCTGAGCAAGGCTGATATCGAGAACCTCTCGGCCTACTATGCCTCGCTTCCCGGCAGTCTGAAGGTGCGCCGCTAAGCACCTGGACCGTCTCCTCAGGTCAGCAGCCCTGCAAAGGGCAGAGCGGTCACGAACTCTCCTTGTCGGATATCGTCCCGATCGTGCTCCAGCACGATCAGGGCGTTCGCTTCGCTCATGGAGCGCAGTACGCCCGACCCTTGGCTTCCGGTAATGCGGGCCTGCCACTCTCCGTCGGGCATTTGGGACACCACAGCGCGCTGGTACTCTGTGCGGCCTGAGCGTTTGCGCAGGGCCTGGGCGCTCTTGACCTTGATTGGAAGAATCGGCCTCGGTGCAGCCCCGGACATCCGGATGAGCGCATCGCGCACAAAGAACAGAAAGGTGATCATCACGGCCACCGGATTGCCTGGCAGACCGAAGTAGGCTGCAGAGCCGACCCGGCCAAAGGCCATGGGCCTCCCGGGTCGCATCGCGATCGTCCAAAAGGCCACTTCGCCTAGTTGGTTCATGACCTCGCGGGTGAAGTCCGCCTCGCCAACCGACACACCGCCTGAGGAGATGACCGCATCTGCATGGCTGCTCGCACTGCGCACGGCCTGCTCTAGTGCGTCGCGTGAGTCCGGCACCACCCCCATGT
>JBEELY010000052.1:0-4461 GCA_041167925.1 Pseudomonadota bacterium
TGCTCGCCTCGCGCGGGTCGGATTTTCATGGCCCCAATGAAAGTCGTCACGATCTTGGCGCTGTCGAGCGCCTTCCCGCGGGTGTAACCCCGGTCTGGCACGATTGGCCGGAGCTCGAGCGGCTCTCCAGCTGACGGCCGAATCGCCAATCCTTCCATGGTGCTCAGGCTGTGACCCAACGCTTTGAAATCCACTCCACCCATCCGCAGCGACGGCTGATCCAGCAGGCCCAGGCTTTGCTCAAGGCCGGTGGGGTGATCGTGATGCCGACCGACGCCTGCCCGGTGCTAGCCTGCTCCATGGGCGACAAATCGGCCGTGGATCGTCTACGTGCGCTGCGCGGCATTGATGACCGACACCTGCTCACCTTGCTGTGCCGCGATCTTGCCGAAGTGGGGACCTATGCGCAGATCGACAACCGTCAATACCGGTTCCTCAAGGAATGGACCCCAGGCGCCTACACCTTCATCCTGCCGGCCACCCGGGAAGTGCCGCGCAGGCTATGGCACCCCTCGCGCAAGACCGTCGGCTTGCGGGTGCCTGATCATCCGGTGGCGCTGGCGCTGCTCGAGGCCCATGGCGAACCCCTGATCGGATCCAGCCTGATTCTGGCGGGTGAAGACGATCCCCTGACCGATACCGACGAGATCATGGGTCGGCTCGGTGGCCGTATCGATCTTGTGATCGATGCGCCATCGGCCGGTATCGAGGCCACCACGGTCATCGACATGACCGGGGACAGCCCTCAGGTAGTACGTGAGGGGCGAGGTCCGATCGATCGCATGCTCTGAAGTGGCCCGAAGCGGGCGAGCAGGCGCTGCTGGCCCGAAGCCACATTGAAGTGAAGCCCTCGGGACGCGCGCCCGACGGTGCCGCTGCCGTGCTCGCGTACACTTCAGGGCATGTTTGCACCGCGCGTACTCTCCGGCATGCGCCCGACCGGCGCCCTTCATCTCGGCCACTATCATGGCGCCCTGATCAACTGGGTTCGCCTGCAGACCGAGCATCCCTGCTATTTCTTCGTGGCCGATTGGCATGCGCTCACCACGCATTACGAGTCGCCCGAGGTCATCCAGCGCAATATCTGGGACATGGTGATTGACTGGCTGGCGGCTGGCATCGACCCCAGTCAGGCTGTGCTGTTCATTCAGTCCAGAGTGCCTGAGCACGCCGAACTGCATGTGCTGCTGTCCATGTCTACTCCGCTGGGCTGGCTCGAGCGGGTTCCAACCTACAAAGACCAGCAAGAAAAGCTCACCGACAAAGACCTCACTACCTACGGCTTCCTGGGTTACCCGCTGCTGCAGGCCGCAGACATCCTTATCTACCGCGCCAGTGCGGTTCCGGTGGGCGAGGACCAGGTACCGCATGTCGAACTCACCCGCGAGATTGCGCGCCGCTTCAATCATCTCTTCGGGCGGGAACCCGACTTCGAGCAGAAGGTGGCTGCAGCGCTGAAGCAGATGGGGGGCAAGCGCAGCAAGGTCTACGAGGACCTGCGCAAGCGCTGGCAGGAGCAGGGCGATGCGGCAGCTCTCGATGAGGCTCGTGTCCTGGTGGCAGCCAGCCAGAGTCTGTCTGCGGTCGATCGTGAGCGTTTGTCTGGCCACCTCGAAGGCGGGCGCAAGCTGATCCTCTCCGAGCCTCAGGCCCTGCTGACCGAGGCCTCCCGCCTGCCTGGTATCGACGGCGCCAAGATGTCCAAAAGCTATGGCAATGCGATTGCCATGCGTGAAGACCCAGCGTCGGTCACCAAAAAGATTCGCACCATGCCCACCGACCCGGCCCGGGTACGCCGGACCGATGCCGGTTCGCCCGAGCGATGTCCGGTGTGGCAGCTGCATCAGGTCTATTCACCGGAGGAAGTCCGCCAGTGGGTCCGCAAGGGATGCACCACTGCGGGCATCGGTTGCCTGGAGTGCAAACAGCCAGTGATTGATGCCGTGATCGCCGAGCAGCAGCCCTTTATTGAGCGCGCCCAGCCTTATCTCGACCAGCCCGCATTGCTTCGCGACATCATCGACGCGGGTTGCGACAAGGCCCGCGCGGTGGCGCGTGAGACCATGCACGACGTCCGTGAGGTCATGGGGCTCAACTACGGAGTGCCCGTGCTGGGCCGTTGACCTGCACCAAGTGCATCTGACGGACCTGCGGCAAGGTGGCCAGGAAGTCTTCCAGTTCGGCCACCGGCAGCGGGTCGCTGATGAACTGCCCCTGCATCAGGTCGCAGTCGAGTTCGCGCAGGGCCTTGAGCTGCTTGGCGTTTTCGACCCCTTCGATCATGACCTGAATGCCCAGACTTCGCGTGAGCGTGATCACTGACTGAATGATGGCGACGTTGCCCCGGTCTTCGGGCAGGCCAGCGATGAAGGTGTGGTCAATCTTGAGTCCGTCAATCGGCAGATGCCTGAGGTAGGACAGCGAGGCATAGCCCGTGCCGAAGTTGTCGATCAGCACCTGGACGCCAAGCCGGCGCAGCTCTGCGAGAAGACTGATGGTCTGCTCGCTACGATCAATCAGCGCGTTTTCGGTCAGCTCAAGACGCAGCAGCCGTGCAGGAAATTCGCGCTCGGCCAGAAGGGTATTGACCTCACCCAGGAATCCTTCCGAGAGCAGTTGTCGCGGTGACAGATTCACTGATACCACCAGATCCGTATGGGCTTCAATTCCAAGGGCCAGGCGGTCATCCAGGGCGCGGCGTATGGTCCACAGACCCAGGGTCTCGCCCAGATTGTTCCGCTCCACCATCGGCAGGAAACGGTCCGGGGTCAGCAGGCCATGGCGTGGGTGTCGCCAGCGAATCAGGCCTTCCATACCCGCGATACGCCGTTGCGTCAGGTTCATGACCGGTTGATAGAAAAGCACCACCTCACCCCGTTGCAAAGCCAGTGGAAACTCGCTGGCGAGCTCAAGCTGGGCGCTGCGGTCGTCCGTACTGTCTCCATTGAAGAAGCGGATGTCGTTTCTGCCCTCCGACTTCACGCGATACATGGCGTTGTCGGCAGCACGGATCAGGGCCTGGGCGTCCCGCCCGTCGTCCGGCGTGACGGCAATGCCGATCGAAGCCGACAAAAAATAGGCACGCTCCATCAGGACAAAGGGGCGTTCGATGGCTTGCAGCACCTTGCGTGCGACGGTTTCGATACGCTCCCGGTCAGATAGATCCATCAGGAGCAGGATGAATTCGTCACCGCCCATCCGACCAGCCACGTCTGTCCTGCGAAGCGCCTCCTTGA
The DNA here is from genome assembly GCA_041167925.1 of Pseudomonadota bacterium. Lineage (GTDB taxonomy): Bacteria > Pseudomonadota > Gammaproteobacteria > Burkholderiales > Burkholderiaceae_E > UBA4615. Next base: position 3,237 of record JBEELY010000052.1, read on the forward strand.
GTCGACGAGCGACCTCGATCAGCACCTGATCCCCGACGGAATGGCCCAGCGTATCGTTGATGAGCTTGTAGCGGTCGAGGTCGACATAGAGCACTGCGGCCTGGCGTGCACTGCGAACTGCTGCCTCGAGCTGGTGGGCCAGATAGACGCGGTTGGGCAGCCCGGTCAGCGCATCATGCAAAGAGGCATGCATCAGGCGTTCCTCGGCCTGCTTGCGCTGAAGGAATTGAGAGAGAGTCCTGGACAGGATGCCGCCCAGTGGATCGATGAGCGATGGCGACCTGAACGACACCGGGGCGAACAGCAAGAGCGCTGAAAACACCTGCTGGTTTTCATCGACCACCGGAACGAGCAAGGCAGCCTGCTGCCCGGTAGACGCCGTGCGATAGCGGTTCGCGAACTCGCTCTCCTGGTCCAGCGCATGCAGCCAGAGCGCCTGGCCTGAGTTCCAGACCCGGTCTTCGACACTGCCCAGGCTGAGCGGGAGTTGGGCCGGCATTTGCGCCAGAGCCCGAAGCAGGGCAGGGGTTCCGTGACGCTCCCGGGGACTGATGATCCGGCTGCCCGGGGTCTGGACCAGATGCACGCCACCGCTCCAGGCCACGAGCTTGCAGACGCTGCGCAAGGTTTCCTGAACCACTTCTTCCGTGTTGGAATGGTCGCGGATCACGCCGGCAATTTCGCCTTCAATCTGCAGCAGCAAGCGTTGCTGGAACTCACGGGTGACATTGCGGCCAACGCCGCGATAGCCCAGGAAGCGCCCCTGTTCATCACGGACCGGACTGCCGCTGACCTCGATATGGTGCAGTCCGCCGTCCGGATCGGGCAATGCAAATTCGAGATGCTCGAAGACCTCCTGGCGGGCCAGCACCTGGCGGTGGGCCTCCCAGTCGACCCTGGGCAGATCCACCCACCTGAATTCCCATCCTGTCTTGCCGAGTCCGCTGCGTATCCAGCCACCTCCGAAGGCCAGATCGGCGCTTTCGGAGAGATACGAGAGCCGGCCAGCTTCGTCGGTTTCCCAGACCCAGTCAGCTGACAGTCGGGTGAGGTCCCGGTATTTCGCTTCGCTCTGGGCCAACTGACGCGACATGGCACTGACTGCAGTGATGTCCTGAACGATGCCAGCCACCGTTCGACTCTTTTTGCCTGAAACCGAGGACACCTCAAGTCGGGCGACGCTCCTCACCCAGGCAATGTCGCCACCAGCCCTGATGATGCGGTA
>JBEELY010000117.1:0-2656 GCA_041167925.1 Pseudomonadota bacterium
GCCATAGGGGCAGGCCCAGGCGCAGTAGTTGCATCCCATGCACTTCTCAGGATCGATCAGCACGATGCCATCTTCGGCGCGCTTGTACGACGCCCCAGTCGGACAGACCGTGACGCAATCAGCCTGCTCGCAATGCATGCACGACATCGGGACATTGAGCGTCCTGTTGTCGGGAAAATCACCTGCCTCGAAGTGACGGACACGGTTGAACCAGACCCCCGCCGGCACCGGCCCGTGTGGGTCGTAGTCGGGCGCGCCCCCGGCCATCAGGCTCTCGCCATTCCATTCCTTGCAGGCCGTAGCACAGGCATGGCAGCCCACGCAGGCATCAATATCGATGGCAAGGCCGAGCTTCATGAGGCCGCTCCCGAAGGCTGAGCCAGACTCCCTGCGTGCGCAGCACCCTGAGGCGGGGTCTGATCCGGATCCTTGCGGACCCGTACTTTGAGGTCATACCAGGCGGCCTGACCGGTGATCGGATCACTGTTGGTGAGGCTCGCCTCACCCGGGCGCGCGGGAAGGGTTTCGCTGATCAGGTGGTTGAGCAGGAACCCGGCATTGGCTTCGGCCGAGGCCTCGGACAAGCCCCAGGTGCCCGCCATCTTGCCGATGGCATTCCAGGTCCAGACGGTATTGCGCTCGCAGCCCTGCATGGTGCGCAGCTGGCAGCGAATACGGCGGTGCGTGTCCGAGGTGTTCATTCGCGCATGTGCGGGGGTGCCCGGCTGAGGCGCGACCGGTGCATGCATGGACTCCACCAGGACCCAGTCGCCATCGAGCAAACCAAGCGACTCTGCGGTCTGGGCATTCATGTAAAGCGCATTCTGCGCAACGATCTGACGCAGCCAGGCATTCTGGCTATCCCATGAGTGATACATGACCATGGGCCTTTGGGTGATGGCGTGCAGGGGGAAGGCATCGGCCCCCTGCTGCTCGTCGGTGCGCTCCATCTCGATCGGGGCGTACCACATGGGCAGCGGATCAAAGTAGCGCACCAACCGCTCCTTGTCTTCAGGACGCTCCGGACAGGGGCCGTCGTACAGGCCCTGCCCCGCCAGGCGGAACTTCTGCAAGGGTTCGCTGTAGATCTGCATCACGATCGGCTCGGCCTTGCCGATAAAGCCTGCCCGCGCGGCCACTTCGAGATAGTCGCGATTGGCAAAGCGCATGTACTTCTGCCCATCGGGCCAGTGATGTGCATGAAAGGCCTTGTTGCGGATGTAGGCCTGCCATTGATCGGGATTGGGTTCGCCCACCAGGGACTGAGCACCGTCGCTGCCCCGGAATCCCGACAGAAAGCCGATACCGGGCGCACGCTCATAGCGCACGATGAAATCTTCGTAGCCGGTGAACCGCGGCTGACCTGCTTCGTCGACGAACGCCGGAAATTTAAGTCGACCGGCCAGATCGATCAGGATATCCTGCCAGGGACGCACATCGCGATCAGGCTTGAGCAGGGGATGACGGATGGCGTCGGCCGCGGCATCGGGCTCAGAGATGGGGCGATCGAGCATGGAGATGGCATCAAAGCGCTCGAAATAGGTAGTGTCGGGAAGCACCAGATCGGCATAGCGCACCATCTCGGAATCAAAGGCATCGCAGACCACGATGAAGGGAATGCGATAGTCGCCGCCTGGGTGTCGGGCCACCAGCATCTGCTGGGTGCCGGTCGTGTTCATGGACGAGTTCCAGGCCATGTTGGCCATGAACAGCATCAGGGTATCGATCGGATAGGGATCGGCCTCGACCGCGTTGCGGATCACCATGTGCATCAGGCCATGGGCTGCGATCGGACTCTCCCAGGAGTAGGCCTTGTCGATGCGCAGGGGCTTGCCGCGCAGGTCGATGGCCAGGTCCTCGGGCCGGGTCGGAAACCCAAGCAGCGGGCGCGCGCAGGCGGTATCGGGCGCATCCATGCGTGCGGCATCATTCTCGGGCAACTGCACCGGAGGCACGGGCTTCGGAAAAGGCGCGCGCGCCCTGAAGTTGCCAGGGCCATCCAGGGCGCCCAGCAGCATCTGAATCAGATGCAGGGCGCGGCAGGTCTGAAAGCCATTGCTGTGCGCCGAAACGCCGCGCATGGCATACATGGCTACAGGCCGACCCACCACCTGGTCATGCTCAACACCCCAGGCATCGGTCCAGCGGATCGGCAGCGTAATGGTCTGCTCGAAGGCCACCTGGGCCATCTCGAGCGCAAGCCGCTCGATCTGTTCGGCCGGCACGCCACACTGCTCGGCCACCGCGGCCGGGGCGTACTCATCGGCAAGCGCCCGCTCGGCCATCAGCGTCATGACCGTGACCACCGCAGTGCCGTCGGGCGCATTGAACCGGCCGAACATGGCGGGTACGCAGCCGGGCGCCTGGAGAGCCGGGGCTTGGGTCTGCTGGTCCCACAGCAGAGGCCGCCCCTGATCATCGCGCAAGAAAAGACCATCTCGGGAGGTGCCTGGCGCATGAATCACCAGCCATGGTGCATTGGTGTAGCGCAACAGGAATTCGGCATCGAAGAGCTCGCGCGAGAGCAGCACATGGGCGATCGCCATGGCCAGAAGGCCATCGGTTCCAGGACGGATCGGCACCCATTCATCGGCAATGGCTGAATAGCCGGTTCTCACCGGATTGACCGAGACAAACTTGGCGCCGCGCCGCTTGA
>JBEELY010000411.1:0-7130 GCA_041167925.1 Pseudomonadota bacterium
GGCGTGCGTGGCGCACCGGACTCGATCATCTCGAGCGCCCGGACCTCCGCGATGCAGGACCAGCCTCGCGAGGCGTCCCGGTTGGAGACCGTGCCGGAGCCCACGATGCTGCCCGCCCTCAGATTGCGGGTTTTCACGGCATGGGCGATCAGCTGGTGAAAGTCGAACACCATGTCCTCGCCGGCCAGGGCCTCGCCCACCTTGCGACCGTTCCAGTGGCACAGCACGGGCAGATGAACCTTTCCGCCCTGCCAGGCACTGCCCAGCTCGTCAGGGGTGACCGCCACAGGGGCAAAGGCGGTGGCCGGCTTGCCATGAAAGAAACCAAAGCCCTTGGCGAGTTCGTCAGGGATCAGCTGCCGCAGGCTCCAGTCGTTGAGCAGCATGAGCAGCCTGACATGCTCTTGCGCGTGTTCTGCCGTCGTGCCCATGGGCACGTCATCGGTGACCACCGCCAGCTCAGCCTCGAAATCGATGCCCCAGTCGGTCGATCCGAACGCCGCATCGTCGCGCGCGCCAATGAAGTCATCGGAGCCGCCCTGGTACATGAGCGGGTCATGCCAGAAGCTGTCGGGCATAGCGGCATTGCGCGCCTTGCGTGCGAGCTCGACATGGTTGACATAGGACGATCCATCGGCCCACTGATAGGCGCGGGGCAGAGGTGCGGCGCATTGCTCTGGCAGGAAGGCAAAGGCATGCCTGGCCTTGCCCTGATTGAGGGTCTCGTAGAGATCCTGCAGTTGCGGCGCAATGAAAGCCCAGTCGTCGAGCGCGCGTTGCAGGGTGGGGGCAATGCCCACGGCAATGTGCGCGGTGCTGAGGTCCCGTGAGACCACCAGGAGCTGACCGTCGCGGCTGCCGTCCTTGAGCGTGGCAAGTTTCATAGCCTGAGGGCTGTCCCGGAGACGTTGAAAGACGGATCGAGGATAGCAAATCCCCCCGCAGCGCCCTGGTCTGCGAGCGCTGCTATGCTCGCCGCCCAACCCCCATCACCTGTGCTTTCCTGAGGCCGATCTGCGGATGACTCCCTTGTTTGACGCGCTTTTTGCGCCGCGCGCCATCGCGCTGATCGGTGCTTCGGGTGAGCCCGGAAAGAACACCGCCCGACCGCAGCAATATTTGCGCCGCCATGGCTGGACCGGTCTGATCCGACCCGTCAATCGCACGCGGCGCGAGCTCTTTGGCGAACCGGCCTGGCCGAGCCTCGATGAAGTGCCCGGCGAGATCGACCATGCCTTCGTCATGGTGCCTGCCGCACAGGTCATGGAGGCTCTCGAAGCCTGCGCGCGCCGCAAGGTGAAAGTGGTCACGATCTACTCCGACGGCTTTGCCGAGGCAGGAGAGACCGCGCTGCAGGAGGCCCTGGCCCGGCGTGCGCGTGAACTCGGCGTGCGCCTGCTCGGCCCTAACTGCATCGGTGTGATTGATGTGGTCAACCGCATGCCACTCACGGTCAATGCCTCGCTTGCAGGCGAGCTGGCAGCAGCGGGCAAGGTGGCGGTGATTTCGCAAAGCGGCTCCATGCTGGGCGCGCTGCTCTCGCGAGGCCAGGCCCGCGGTACCGGTTTTTCGCGCCTGGTGTCGGTAGGCAATGAAGCGGACATCGGCGTGGGCGAACTGGCCGAGTTGTTGGTCGAGGACCTGCACACCCAGGTCATCTTGCTGTTTCTTGAAACCCTGCGCGATGCGCCGCGCCTGGCGCGCGCCGCGCGCCGGGCGCACGAGATGGGCAAGTCGATCGCCGCCTATGCGCTGGGGCGTTCGAGCCAGGGTGCTCAGCTCGCGGTCTCTCATACCGGCGCCATGGCGGGCGAGTCCGCGACCTTCGATGCCTTTTTCAAGGCGCATGGCATCGTACGTGTCGATCAGCTCGAGACCCTGCTCGAGATTGCGCCCCTGTTGGCAGGTCTCAGTGCCCGGCCCGATCCGGCCCGGCGTCGTCCGCCCCGCGTGGCCGTGGTGAGCACCACGGGAGGCGGTGCAGCCATGGTGGTCGATCGGCTGGGCATGTTGGGCGTTGAGGCGGCAGTTCCGCCCGCCGAATTCATTGAACAGATGGCGCAGGAGGGCATCACCCTGCGGCATGCACCGATCATCGACCTCACGCTGGCAGCAACGCCCCAGCGCTATGCGGCCGTGCTGCGGGCATTGATGGCGGCGGATTTCTGCGATGCCGTGCTGGCTGTGGCCGGATCGTCAGCGCAATTTCAGCCTGCGCTAGCGGTCGAGCCCATGGTCCGGGTGCGGGGCGAGCGAGACTGGGGCAAGCCTCTGGTGGCCTTTCTGGCGCCTGCGGCCGAGGCGTCGCTTGCCCTGCTGGCCGAGCATGGCATAGCCGGCTTTCGTACGCCTGAAGCCTGCGCCGATGCGCTCGCAGGCGTGCTTCTGCGGCAGGCTCCTGTCTCGATCGATGGCACCTGCCCGCGGGCTGTGCAGACCCGGCTTGATGCCTTTACAGCGGGCGCTGTGCTCGATGAGGTGGACTCGCTGGCCCTGTTCGATGACCTGGGTGTGCCGACGGTCGCCCGGGCCTTGAGCACGCAATCGCCCTGGACGCAAGCGCAGGATCACGCGCTGGGCTGGCCGGTGGCGGTCAAGCTGGTGTCGGCCGACCTGCCGCACAAGACCGAGGCCGGCGCGGTCACGCTTGGAGTGCAGAACGAGGCCGCCTTGCAGGAGGCGGTGTCCCGCATGCAGCGCAGCGTGGCGTCTCATGCGCCGCAGGCGGCAATCCGCGGCGTGCTGGTCCAAGCCATGACGCCAGGGCTGGCCGAGGTTCTGATCGGCTACCGCCACGATCCCCTGGTGGGGCCCCTGATCACCCTGGCTGCAGGCGGACAACTGGCCGAGGCCCTGAATGACCTTGCACTGCGGGTGGCTCCGATCAATGAAGCCACCGCCTGGGAGATGATTTCGCAGCTTCGATCTCTGGCGATTGTGCGCGGCTGGCGTGGGCTGCCCCGGGGCGATTTGGCGGCTCTGGCCGACGCGCTGGTCAGGTTCTCGCAACTGGCGCTGCTGCCCGGCCAGCCCGTGCTCGAAGCGGAGGCCAACCCGGTGATGGTCCGCGCGCAGGGCGTGACGGCGGTCGATGGGCTGGTCGTGCTTCGCGCTTGAGATCCCTCTGCGGTTCAGCCGCACCTTGAGACACTCTGAACACTTCAGGATTTTGCTGCAATGACTCGCATTGACCAACAGATCAACCCCCTCGAGATCCCTTCGCGCCGCCGCACCCTGGTCGGGTTGGGTGCAGCCCTCATACCCTCTGCCGCGCCGTCAGGTCTGGCAAGTCTGGCGGGTTTGGCAGGCATGTCGGGCCTCTCGGCCCCGGCCTTCGCCCAGGATGCAGCAGCGGCGTATCCCTCCAAGCCCATCCGCCTCCTGGTGGGTTTTGCGCCCGGCGGCTCGACGGACATCATCGCCCGCACTCTGGCTGCCAAAATGCAGGAGCAGTGGGGTCAGCCAGTCACTGTAGAAAACCGTCCAGGTGCAGGCTCGAACCTGGGTGCCGAGGCCGTCCTGCGGGCCGATCCTGATGGCTACACCCTGCTGATCGGCACGATTGCCAATGCGACCAACATGTCGCTGTACAAAAACCTGAAGTACGACATCCAGCGCGATTTCGTGGCGGTATCGCAGGTCATGGCGGCACCCAGCGTGTTGGTGGTTTCGCCCACCCTGCCGGTCCAGGATCTCAAGGAGCTGATTGCCCTGGCCAAGGCCAAGCCCGGCGTGCTCACCTATGCCTCCTCGGGTGCTGGCGGCTCTCCTCATCTGGCGGGCGAACTGTTCTGTCTGCGCACGGACATCCGTATGGTGCATGTGCCGTACAAGGGCGCCGCACCGGCCCTGGCCGACGTCATCAGTGGGCAGGTCAATCTGGGTTTCAAGACGGCACTGACTGCCGTGCCGCCGATCAAGTCCGGCCGGCTGCGCCCGATTGCCGTGGCGGCCAACAAGCGCCTTGCCCAGTTGCCCGAGGTGCCCACTCTGGCCGAGCTTGGCGTGGCTGATCTCGAGGTCAGTTCATGGAACGGCCTGTTCGCCCCCTCGCGCACGCCTGCTCCGATCGTGGCCAAACTGGCCCGCGAGATGGCGCGGATCGTGGCCTTGCCCGATGTGCGTGAACGTCTTTCAACCCAGGCGGCTGAGCCGGTGGGCAGTAGTCCGGAGGAGTTCCGGGCCTATGTGCGCAGCGAGGTTGAGCGTTGGGGCAAGGTGGCGCGTGCGGCCAACATCTCCCTCGAGTGACCGGGTCTGAGGCCTCGCAGGCGGGCCGTTACAACTGTAAACACTGCAAGCAGGCGTAACTCCGCTCGCCGGGGCCTGCAGGCGAGGGCAAGCTGATGGCTCCCTCACCCCTGCAGATCGGACCTCCTCATGCGCACTCCTCGCATTCCTTCCTCTTCGCTGATCGGCCTCATGATTGCTGGCACGCTTGGCCTGAGTGCCGCACAGGCGCAGACCAACGTACCTGCCGCGCCCCTCGCACCTGCTTCCACCGCTGCGCCCGCTCCAATCGGAGAAGGCCAGCCCGGTCAGGCCGCCCCCGCTGCGGGCTCGCGCAGCGCGCACGGTGAGCATGGACGTCATGGTCATCATGGCCAGCATAGCCATGGCGAGCACCGCAAGGCGACTGAACGCTTTCATGAGCAGCGATTCAATGCCATGGATGCTGATGGTGACAAGCACCTGAGCCGTGCCGAGTTCGATGCCGAGCATGAGCGGATGCGGGCCCGTCGCATGGCTGCTTTTGATGCGGCGGATACCGATCGTGATGGCCGCTTGTCGCCGACCGAGCTGAAGTCCTTTCACAGGGCCATGCGCAAGGACATGCACGAGTCCATGCGAAGCGCACCGCGCTGACCCGCTTGGCTGGGTATCCTCTGGGGGTTTGAGGAGCCCCACATGAACCCAGCCCGCCATTGCGCCCGCCGCCGCCTCCTGGCCGCGGGTCTTGGTCTGCCCGCAGCGCTCACCCTTCGACCTGCACAAACGCAGGCACAAACCCAGTCACAGACGCCTTCGCAGACCTCGTCACAGACCCCGGTGCAAGTGCCAACGCCGGCCCAGGCCGGCCTCTGGGCACCGACCCGGCCTGTCGCCCTGATCGTGCCCTATCCGCCCGGCGGACCCACTGACATTCTGGCCCGCACCATTGCGGCCGAAATCGCCCGCGACCTCGGTCAGCCCGTCAATGTCGAGAATGTTCCCGGTGGTGCCGGTGCGATCGGCTCAAGACGTGCGGCACAGGCGCCTGCTGATGGCCATACCCTGGTCCTGGGCAACAACCAGACCCATGCCACCAACCTGTCCCTGCTGCCGCAGGGCGGGGGCTATGACCCCGTCAAGGACTTCGCGCCGCTCATGGTCTGTGCGGCCTTGCAGCACATCGTCGTTACCGGGCCCGAGGTGCCGGCCCGCACGGTGGCCGAACTGCTGGCGCTCGCAAAGCGCGATCCGGGCAAACTCACCGCAGGCTCTACCGGACCTGGATCGGCTTCGCATCTGGCCCTCGAACTCTTCAAGACCCGCAGCGGTACCGACATTGCACATGTGGCCTACAAGGGCTCTGCACCCCTCCTGCAGGACCTGCTCGGGGGGCATGTCAATTTGAGCTTTGCCACCACGCCTACGGTGCTTGCCCAGGTCCAGGCAGGCAAGTTGCGCGCACTGGCCGTGGCTTCGCCCCAAAAATCGCCCCATCTTCCCGAGCTGCCCACGCTGGCCCAGGCGGGGGTGAGCGGCGTCGAGGCCGATGCCTGGCTGGGCTTTTTGGCGCCCGCCGCCACCCCGCCAGCCGCCCTGACGCGTTACCGGCAGCTGATCGCCGCGGCCATGCAAAAAGAGGCGGTACGGTCCACCATCACGCGCGCCGGCATGGCCATCGACCTCAAAGACGCCCCCGAATTTGCGAGCTTCCTGCAGCAGGACATCCAGCGCTGGGCCGGCGTGATCCGCTCGGCCAATGTTCGTCTCGACTGAGCAGGCTCAGTTCTGGAGTGAGCGCCACATTTCAAGATCACGCTCGGCCGTCCAGATGCGGGGATGGCTGATCCCGCTGGCTTCATCAAAGGCCCGCGACACATCGAAGGGCAGGCAGTGTTCGTAGATGAAGACCTGCCCGAAGACCGGATCCATGACCTTGCGCACATCGGCAAAGACGGCCTTGAGGTCTTTGCCTGCGGCCACGCCTGAGCGCGCCGTCTGGTAGAGGTCGGTCACCCAGCGGCGGGTGTAAGCCACGCCTTGTTCGCACTCTTCGGGTGACATGAGTGCAGGCCCACGCCCGGGCACCAGCTTGTGCGGCTTGAGTGCAAGCAGCGCATCGAGGGTGGCTGGCCAGGCCTCGAGATGGGCGTCGCCGGTGTAGACCCCTGCGTTGTATTCGACCAGATCGCCCGAGAAGATGACGTTCTGCGAAGGCACCCAGGCGATCGTGTCGCCACGGGTATGACCCGGGCCAAGATGCTTGAGCCGCACTTCGAGCGAGCCCAGATGCAGGGTCAGGTCCTGCTCGAAAACCATCGTGGGCCAGGTCAGCCCGGGTACGGTTTCAACGCCGGCAAACAGCCGCGGGAAGCGCTCGATCTCGCTTTGCATGTCCTGCGCGCCACGCTCGACGATGAGATCCCAGGTGCCGCGCGACGCAATGATCTCGGTGGCACCCTCGCTGAAATAAGCCGAAGCGCCCAGCACGCGCACTGCATGGTAGTGCGACAGCACCACATACTTGATGGGTTTGTCGGTGACGCTGCGGATGCGCCCGATCAGGTCTTGCGCCATGGCCGGCGTGGCCGTGGTGTCGATCACCATGACCGCGTTGTCGCCAATGATCACCCCCGAGTTGGGATCGCCCTCGGCGGTATAGGCCCAGCAGTTGTCCGATAGTTGCGTGAAGCTGATCTGCTTGGCGGCGAGGTCGTTTTTCGAGGCAAAGGAAGGGGCATTCATGCAGGGTCTCCGGGATCGATCATTACGCTGGATCCGGCCAGCGCATACCGCTGCGGATCATAACAACGGCCCAGCCACAAACTAGCAACGACCCAGCCACAGACGGACCACCAGCTGCGCATACTGCTCGTGCGTCATGGGTCCGTCGGGCCGCAGCCAGGCAAAGGTGAAATTGA
>JBEELY010000358.1:0-4493 GCA_041167925.1 Pseudomonadota bacterium
AAGCCGAGATCAGAAACCCGAAAGAAAAGGCCCCGGCGGTCACACCTCGATCCCAGCCAAATTCTTCGAGGATGGGCGGAAAGAAAAGCGAGAAGGCAGTACGCGCATTGACCCCCACCGCCATGGTGATGAACACCACCGCCACCACGATCCAGCCGTAATAAAAGGGCAGTCGGGCCGCGAGTCGGTGGAGCATGTCAGCGCCTGGGGTCGAGGGCGTCGCGCAGGGCGTCGCCAAACAGGTTGAAGGCCAGCACAGTAAGGAAAATGGCCAGCCCCGGGAAGATTGCCATCCAGGGCGCCTGGGTGAGAAAGCGCTGGGCGGTGTTGAGCATGGAGCCCCAGCTCGGCGAGGGCGGCTGCTGACCTAGCCCCAGGAAGGACAGGCTGGCCTCGGCAATGATCGCCGCTGCAATGGCCAGTGTGCCCTGCACCAGCACCGGCGGCGCAATATTGGGCAGGATATGGCGCATCAGGATGCGGGCAGGCGGATTACCCACCGCACGCGCGGCCTCGACATAGTCTTCGGCCCGGGCCGAGAGCACCTGCCCACGCGACAGCCGCACAAAGATGGGCGTGGCCGTGATGCCGATCGCGATCATGGCATTGCCCAGGCTGGGCCCCAGAAAGGCAGCCAGTGCAATGGCAAGGATGAGAAAGGGGATGGCGAGCATGGCATCGGTCAGGCGACTGATGATGGCATCGACCCAGCCGCCCAGGTAGCCCGCAAGCATGCCGATTGGAACGCCCACGCCGACAGCGATCGCGACCGCAATGACACCGGCCGACAGCGAAGCCCGGCCACCCCAGATGACGCGAGAGAGCAGGTCGCGGCCTACCTCGTCGGTGCCGAACCAGTGCGCGGCGCTGGGCGCCTTGCGCACCAGGGCCCAGCTGGTGGCCAGCGGGTCGTAGGGTGCGATCCACGGCGCAAAAACCGCCAGCAAGGCGACCAGGGCCAGCACCGTGAAACCGAAGATGGCGGACGGCCTGCGAACCAGACTGCGCAGGGCGAGCCGGGCAGGCGAGTTGCGCGCGGCGAGGGCGGCATGGCCCGCGGCCGAGGGCTCATTGCCTGCGGCTGCAGTCGACTGCGCGTCGGCAGAGGGGTGATCGGTCACAGCACTCATCTCAGGACCGCAGCCTCGGGTTGACCAGCACATACAGCACGTCGGCCAGAAGATTGAGCAGCACATAGACCGTGGCCGTGACCAGTACCACGCCCTGTACCACGGCGTAGTCGCGGTTGAAGACCGCGTCGACGATGAGCTTGCCAAAGCCGGGGATGGAAAAGACCTGCTCGGTGAGCACCGCACCCGAGAGCAGGGTGCCGAACTCGAGCGCGCCCAGGGTGATGACCGGCGTGAGTGCATTGCGCAGCGCATGCCGCAACACCACGAAGCGCTCATACAGACCCTTGGCCCGCGCGGTGCGGACATAGTCGGCACTCATGGCCTGCATCATGGCCGAACGCATGTGGCGCATCAGCACGGCGGCAATGGCATTGCCCAGCACGAAGGCGGGCAGCACGGTGGTGGCCAGCGACTGCCTGAGGTCTTCAAAGGGGCTCACAAAGCCCGAAGCCGGCAGCCAGCCGAGCTTCACTGAAAACAGGAAGATCAGCATGATGCCCAGCCAGAAGTTGGGTGTGGACAAGCCCCACAGGGCAAACACATTGGCGCCGATGTCCCAGCCACTGCCCTTGCGCACCGCCGACAGGATGCCCGCCGGAATGCCGATGATCAGCGCAAAGAACATCGCCATGCTGGCCAGTTGCAGCGTGACCGGCAGCTTTTCGGCCACCAGTTCGCTCACCGGCTTCTTGATGCGCATGGACTCGCCCAGATCGCCCTGCAGCACCCCGGCGAGCCAGTAACCGTACTGCACCGGCAGAGGCTTGTCGAGGTGGTACTGCTCGCGAATCTGGGCGATCACCTCAGGGTCTTTTTCTTCGCCGGCCATGACCAGGGCCGGATCACCCGGCAGGAGTTGCTGCAGCGAAAAGATGATCACCGACACCAGAAACAGGGTCGGGATCAGTTGCAGCAGCCGGCGAGGCAGAAAATGAAGCATGTCAGGGCAGGTTTCGGTCGGACGTCTGGGTCACGCGGGCGAGCGCAGGCACCGGTCATGGCGCAGGGCGGCTCGCCCGTTTGCAATCACTTCAGGCGCAGATCGGTCACGCGGATCAGGCCGTCGGGCATGACCTTGTAGCCTTCCAGACGCGTGCTGTGCGCGAACAGCAGGGCACGGTGATAGAGATAAATGACCGAGCCCTCCGTGAGCCACTTGGCCGCAAACTGCTCATAGAGGGCCTTGCGTTCATTGATGGCGCTGGTGGCGCGGGCCTTGTCGAGCAGGGCATCGGCAGCAGGGTCGCACCAGCGGCCGTAGTTCTGCGGTCCCTTGCAGGAGGCAAACACATAGATGTTGCCGTCGGGGTCGGTGCGCCCGCTCCAGGCCAGGAAATAGAGGTTGAAGTTGCCCTTCTCGGCCTCGTTGAGCGAAGTTGCAAACTCGGTGACGCGGATCTTGAGCTCAAAGCCCGCCTCGGCGGCCATGCTCTGCATCACTTCGGCCACTGCCCGGCTCTCCGGGTTATTGGGCACCATGAAATCAACCGCGATCGGGGTGGCCACCCCGGCTTCCTTGATCAGCGCCCGGGCCTTGGCCACATCGCGCTTGGGCACCGGGAACTTGGGCAGATGATAGGGATTCTGCGGGTTGACCCACTGATTGCCCGGGCTTTGCAGACCATTGAAGACCACCTGATCGATGGCCTCACGATCGAGCGAGAGCTCGAGCGCGCGACGCACGCGGGCATCCTTGCCCAGCGGGGTATTGGCCTTCTCCCCATTGCCCACATTAATGGTCACGCCCTGATAGCCGAGCTCGAAGCCGTTGGCGAGCTTCAGGCGGTTGTCCTTGCGCACCTCGGCCACATCGGTGGCGAGCAGTCGCTCAAGCAGATCGAGCTGGCCGGACTTGAGGTTGGCCAGACGCACGGTGGAGTCCTGGATAGGGCGATACACGATGCGGTCGATATGCACGCGACCCTTGTCCCAGTAGTCGGCAAACTTCTCGACCACGATGCGGTCCTGAGCCACACGCTCCACAAAGCGGTAGGGGCCTGCGCAGACCGGAGCACTGCCGAACTTGTCACCCGCGGCGCGCACAGCCTTGGGCGAGACCATCATGCCGGCGCGGTCGGTGAGCTGCGCCATGAGCGGCGCAAAAGGTGTCTTGAGCACGAGACGAATGGTGAGGGGATCCACCACCTCGACCTTGTCGATGGCCGAAATCTCGGCACGGCGGAAGGAGCCCTTCTCGTTCAGGTGACGCTCAAGACTGAACTTGGCGGCCTCGGCATTGAAGACCTCGCCATCATGGAACTTGACGTTCGGACGCAGCTTGATGGTGACGGTCTTGCCATCGGTGCTGGTCTGATGGGACAGGGCCAGCTGCGGAACGATGTTGAGCTTTTCGTCGATGTCAAAGAGCTTGTCGCAGATCGAAGCAAACACGATACGACCGACATAGGTCCGGGCCATGGTCGGGTCCAGGACATCCGGATCCTCGGCCAGACCAATGCGCAGCGTGGTCTGGGCGAGCGCACCGGTGCTGGCGCCCAGGGCAGCAGCCAGAGCCAGGCCACGCAGGGCGGCGGGAACAAACTTGCGCAGGATCATGGGGTACTTCTCCGGGAAAGTTCAGGGTTGGACTGCGTTGGGGCGCGAAAGGCACGCTGCAGGCGCGACAGTGCGGGATGGATGGTGAGGGGCGATTCAGCGAACGCGTCTGCGCCGTGGGCCGGGTCCTGGGCCTGCAGGTTCTTCCAGTGCCAGCAGGCCACCTGCACGCCATCGCCTGCGTCTTGGAGCACGGGCACCTCGGTGCGGCACTTCGCATCGGCATGTGGGCAGCGGGTATGCACCGTGCAGCCGGGCGGGGGCGCAAGCGGGCTGGGGACATCGCCACCGAGTTGTCGGGCCTCTCGCGCAGCCAGGTCTAGGCCCGGCACCGGCCGGGGTACAGCAGCGAGCAGGGCGCGGCTGTAGGGATGGCGGGGTGAGTCCAGCACTTGGCGCGCCGGACCCGTCTCGACGATGCGACCGAGGTACATCACCCCCACTTCGGTCGCGATGTGGCGCACCACGGCAAGATCGTGAGAGATGAAGACAAACCCCAGATGCAGGCGCTTTTGCAGGTCGGCCAGCAGGTTGAGGATCTGCGCCTGGATGGAGACATCCAGCGCCGAGACCGGCTCATCGAGCACGATGACCTGAGGCTCGGCCGCCAGCGCCCGGGCAATGGCCAGGCGTTGCCGCTGTCCGCCCGAGAACTCATGCGGAAAGCGCTGGGCCATTTCGGTCCGAAGCCCCACCTGAGCAAGCAGCTCGGCCACGCGCGCTGCACGCTGCGAGGCAGGAACCACCTCATGCAGACGAAGCGGCTCGGCCAGCATATCGCCCGCGCTCATGCGCGGATTGAGC
>JBEELY010000476.1:0-4267 GCA_041167925.1 Pseudomonadota bacterium
GACCGCACAGACGACCAGAGCGCTGCCTGCACCTGCGATATCGGCAAGCAGTCCGAGTCCGATCGGCCCGATCACGTAGCCGATATCCGACAGCGCACGATAGGTGCTGATGGCTGCTGCATTCATGCCGGCAGGAGCGTTGTCCGCCGCATAGGCGGTGGGCGCCGCCCCAGTGACCGCTGAGGCCACGCCCCACACGATGCTGGCCACCATGAAACTGAAGTAGCCACTGGCGATCCAGAATCCCATGAAGGCGATCCCCGTCAGCAGGGCTGCAGTCACGATCAGAGGCTTGCGACCATAGCGATCTGCCACCATGCCGCTCGGATAGGTCGCCAGCAGTCCGCATACGCTGCCCACCGCCATGGCTGCACCGATCTGGCCCGCACCCATCGAGAGCTTGCTGGAGGCCAGCAGCGGCACGATGCTGAACAAGCCCCCGGTCCGAACGGCGGCATGCATGAATCCGGTGAGGCAGACCAGCATGAAGCCGAGCTTGCCCATCATCAGCCTGACCTGTTGCGCAAAAGGCAGTTCTGGCTGAGCCCGGGCCTGAGCGCTCAAACCATGGCCACGCGTCTCAGGAATGAGACCCCAGGCAATCAGACCAACGATGGCCGCAGCCACCGCATTGGCAAGAAAGGGCGAAGCCAGACCATAGTGCTCTGCAAGCAGACCTCCAGGCAGGGGCCCGATCCCCACGGCAAACAGAAAGCTGCCTTGGTAGAGTGACATCATGCGGCCACGGCGCGCCGGTGTACTGATGTCTGCGAGCACGACGGCACCAATGGTGACCACAATGCCTGCGCCGCCCCCTGCGAGCAGGCGGGCCAGCAAAAACCCGATGAAGTCTGGCGCCCAGGCCGACCACAGGTTGCCTGCCACAGACAGCGCACCTCCAAGGGCGAGGGCAGGGCGACGGCCGAGCCGGTCAGACAGCCGCCCGGACGGGACGGCGGCCAGCATGCGTGCGACACCAAAAATGGCCACCGTCACGCCGATTGCAGAGACCGAGACGCCAAAAGACTCTGCATAGAGCGGCAGCACAGGCACCACCGCACCGAAGCCGAGCTGGTTCACGAAGATGATGATGCACATCCACAGCAGCGCACGTCGCTCCAGTGGACTCATGGACAGGGAGGCTGGCATCAGGGACGAACGCTCAGCCAGCCGCAAGCCGACCCGAGGTGGCCGTGGTGCCTGCATCAACCGGCAGCACCGCCCCCGTAATCCATCGAGCCGCATCGCTGGCGAGAAAGACCACGGCCTCACCTACATCCCAGCCGCTGCCCTCGGTACGCAAGAGCGATCTTTTGCGACGAGCCTCTCTCACCTCGGCTGACATGCCGCCCGCGTAGACCATGGGGGTATAGACCATGCCTGGCGCCACGCAATTGGCACGGATGCCCTGTGCAGCATGCTGAGTGGCCATGCCGCGCGTCATATTGACCACCGCACCCTTCGAGGTCTGATAGAGCAGGCCGGTATAGCTCCCCAACAGTCCCGCGACCGAAGCGAGGTTCACGATGGCCCCCTTGCCCTGCGCTGCCATCACCGGCACCGCATGCCGGGCCATGAGCATCATGGAGGTCACGTTGACGCGCATGGCGCTGTCCCAGGCTTCGATGTCAAGAGCGGTCGCGTCGCCCGGTGGTCCACCGATACCGACATTGTTTACGAGCACATCCACGCGTCCCCAGGCGCTGGTAGCAGCATCAATTGCGGCTATGCAGGCGGCGTCTTCGCTCACGTCAGTACGAAGGGCCAGGGCCTCGCCGCCCTCGGCATGAATGCGAGCCACGGTGGCCTGAGCTGCCTGCAGGTCGCTGTCCAGCACCATCACTTTTGCACCCCGGCGCGCCAGCAGGATGGCCGCGGCACGGCCGTTGCCGATGCCATCGGCGCGCGATCCCCCGCCGGTGACGATGGCTACCCGTCCGTCGAATCGGCTGGCATCGTAGTTGCGATCACGGTGGGGATCGGCATCCTCAAACCTCGGATTCCTTGCATCGGCTGAGGCGCTCATTTCGGTTTCCTGTGCTTGGGCGTGTCTGGTTCTGCGATCATCTTAACCATTTCGCTTTTCAGGACATTCCGGAGTCGGTCATGAACGATGAAGTGGTGAGTACAGAAATCGCCCCCGAGGGCTATGCCATCGTTACTCTCAACCGGCCTCGCGCCATGAATGCGCTATCCAGGGAGTTGCGCAGCACCCTGGCGCGGACCATCGATCGTCTTGAAGCTGATCCTGCGGTTCGGGTGCTGATTCTGACCGGGGCAGGCAAGGCTTTTTGTGCGGGTCTCGATCTGAAGGAGCTTGGCGAGCAGGGTTTGCGCGATGCGCCTACAGGTCAGAGTGCGCAGGAGGCTGTGCAAATTGACGATCCGGTCCGTTCGATCGGGCGGTTCAGTGGTCCGGTGATCGGCGCGATCAATGGCGCCGCCATCACGGGAGGCTTCGAACTTGCTCTGGCCTGCGATGTGCTTCTGGCTTCTGAAAACGCCAAGTTTGCAGACACACATGCCCGCGTGGGGGTGATGCCGGGATGGGGGCTGTCGCAGAAGCTGTCGCGCATGATCGGAATTTCCCGGGCCAAGGAGCTGTCGCTGACCGGCAATTTCCTGTTTGCGCCTCAGGCGATGGCCTGGGGTTTGGTCAACCGGGTTTTGCCTTCAGAAGAACTGTTGCCGCAGGCCAGAGCGCTGGCCTGCGACATGCTTTCTGTCTTGCCGCACATGCTGGTGGCCTACAAGAAGCTGATCGATGATGGCTATGCCGCAAGTTTTGCCGATGGATTGAGCATCGAACGGGCACGGGCCGATGCTTCCAACGGTGCCGTGCGCGCTGAGGAGATCGAAGCCAGGCGCGAGGCCATTCGCGAGCGAGCCCATCAACAGGCCCAGACCCGCTGACACGCGCCCGGTCATGAAGCCGCTCGAAGGCAATCGGCTCACTGCCGCCATGTGTCTGGGCCAGGTGGGCAACCTGGTGCCGCATGTGGTGGTGCCCGCTGTCATGGTCGCGCATCTCGTGCCTTTATGGGGTTTGAGCAATGCGCAGGCGGGCTTGCTTGCGGCGGCGCATCCGGCGGGCTACATGCTCGCCGTGCCGGTGTTGGGCGCGCTCACCGACCGCATCGACGCCAAGCGGCTATTGTTCTGGGGCTCTCTATTCAGCGGTCTGTTCACGATCTTGTTTGGTCTGTTCGCAGACGGTCTGGTGAGCGGTCTGCTGTGGTGGGGGCTGGCGGGGGTGGCGTTTGCTGGGGCCTACATGCCCGGTCTGCGCGCCCTGACGGATCGACTCCCCCCAGGAGATCAATCGCGCAGCGTCACGTTCTACACCTCGAGTTTCTCTCTTGGGGTCAGCCTCTCGTTTCTGGCGTCTCAGGCCCTGGCCGATTCGCTAGGCTGGCGAGCAGCCTTCATCCTGACGGGGCTCGCACCCGTGTTCATGGTGTGGGCCGCCTGGGGGTTGGCAAGCAGGCCGCCGGTCAGGCGAACGCAGACCACGGGGCTGCTCGACTTTCGCCCGGTGGTGCGTAATCGACCGGCCATGGGCTTCATCCTTGGCTATGGCGCTCACTGTTTCGAGTTGTACGGGCTGCGCGCCTGGGTGGTGGGCTTCTGGACTTTCGTGGCGGTGCAGAACGCGGGCTCAGCGCTTTTTGAGCCCATCACCGTGAGCGTGATGGTCACGCTCATTGCCATGCCGGCCAGCTTGCTGGGCAACGAATGGGCCAGGCGCTACGGTCGTCACCGCGCCATTTCAGTTGTTCAAATCGCCTCGGCCGCGGTCGCCCTGACGATTGCCGCCCTGACTTCAGCCGGCCCAGGGCTACTTTTGGGTCTGGTCCTGCTCTATGCGTTTACAGTGGTGGCCGACTCGGGGTCGCTAACAGCAGGCATGAGTGCAGCAGCGCAGCCGGAATACAAGGGCGCCACCATGGCCCTGCATTCCACCCTGGGTTTTGGATTTTCAGCACTGGCCGGATGGGCGGTCGGAGCTGCTCTGGATCACTTCGGCGGCATCACCAGCCCCGCAGGCTGGAGTGCTGCCTTTGTGGTGCTGGCCCTTGGCGTGAGCTGCGGGCCGCTGGCCTTATGGTGGTCCCGCTGGAGGCCTGCGCAGTGATTCAGACACCTGCATTGAGATTGATTTTTTGGCCATTGACGTAGCCAGCAGCGTCTGACACCAGAAAGGCGACCGCATTGGCGACATCCTGCGGTGTACTCACCCGGCCATAAGGTGATCGGGCATCGAGCT
>JBEELY010000073.1:0-2814 GCA_041167925.1 Pseudomonadota bacterium
GATCTGTTCATTGCGGTGGGCAGCACCCTGCAGGTGCAGCCGGTGGCGGGCGCCGTACCGCGCGCCAAGCGGGCCGGCGCACGGCTCGTGATCCTGAACGCCGAACCCACGGCCTGCGATGCCATGGCCGACATCGTGTTGCGTGGATCGATTGCGCAGATGCTGCCCAGCATCTGCGGGGCGGCCTGAGTCTTCGCAGGCCGCCCTCCTTCGTTTTACTCCGCCTTGTCGATGATGTTGAGCGACTCGCCGATGGCCCGATAGAGCTGGAACTGCGCCTGCGCGAATTCGCGGGTGTCTTGAGGACTGCGGATGTAGGGAATGGAGCCCGTCGCTTCGGTGCCCTTGATCCAGGCGGGGTCCTGAGCCACAGCCTTCATGACCTCGGCAAGCCGATCTACCACGGCCTGCGGCAGACCGGGCGGCCCATAGATGCCGCTCCAGCCGATGATCTTTTGCATGTCGCCAAAGCCGAGTTCACGTGCGGTAGGCGCATCGGGCAGCACGGAAAGCCGCTCGGGCGTGGTCACCATGAGGGCTCGCAGGGCGCCGCTGCGCACCTGAGGCAAGAAGGTGCCAATGCTGCCGCAGGCAAAGTCCACATCGCCCGACATCAGCCCCAGCGTGGCTTCATTGGTGCCCTTGTAGGCAATCATGGTGGGCGCATTGGCGCCGAGGTTCAACTGACGAAACAGCTGACGCGGACCCATGTCATTGGTGGTGAGGGTGCCGGCCGTGCCGAAGTTCATGCTCTTGCCACGGGCCTTGAGCGCACTGGCCAGTTCATCAAAGCCCTTGTACTGGGCCGCGCGGGCCATGCAGCCATAGGGATTGAGTTCGAGCAGGCCGATGAAGCTGTAGTCGTCCCAGCGGTATTTGGTGCGGGTCGGCATGATGGCCGGCAGGATGCTCTGCGAGCCGGGCCTGGCCAATAGCAGGGTATAGCCATCAGCTGGCGCAGCCAGCGCCTGAGCCGAACCGATCACACCGCTCGCTCCGGTGCGATTGACCACCAGCACTGGCACGCCCAGCACCTTCTGGGCTGCCTGCGCAAAGTTACGGGCAGCCAGGTCGGAGTCGCCACCCACGGCATAGGGGGCGATGAGGGTGATGGCCTTGCTGGGATAGGCGGTGGCCGGGGTTTGTGCCTGGGCTGCGAGCGGGAGTGAGAGGCAAGCGAAGGGAAGGGCCAGAGCAAGCAGGCTGGCCTGGATCAGTCGAGTCATGAGGGTGGCGTCTCTGTTGTTGAGGCCAATGCACTGACGCTGTTCGCGCCGAGGGTTGGCGTGGTTTCGTCCTTGAGGGCAATGCCGCTGGCGCCCAGACGACGGGCTCCGGCGAGCAGTCCCGCAAGAATGGCGCTAGCCTGCGTATAGGGCAAGCCCTCTGGACGGATGTTTGAAATGCAATTTCGTTCGGAGTCGAGGCGACCCACGCGAGGCGCCCAGGTGAGATAGATGCCCAGGCTGTCCGGAGAGCTCAGACCAGGGCGCTCGCCCACCAGCAGCACCACGACTTGTGCGCCCAGGCACTCGCCCACCTCGTCGCCCAGGGCGACACGCGCCTGCTGCGCAATGACCACCGGGCCGAGTTCGAAGTTGTCCTGCAGGCCGCTGCCTGTCTGCTGCACCTGAGTGAGTGCACTCCGGGCTGCCTGCAGCATGGGCCTCGCATGACGTTGCACGGCGGTAGCCGACAGGCCATCGGCCACCACGAACACCACCTCACCGCGAGCCAGCCCCTGGCTTGCATCTCCCGAGAAGCCGGTGCCCTGGCCTGCATGGTGATCTGCGCCAGAACCAGCGGACGGATGGGCCCGTTCGCGCAGCATCTGCACACTAGGCTCGTTCAGGCGTCGACCCAGATCCGGGCGCCGCAGGTAATGCGCGCGGTCGGGGGCGCGACTGTGCGCCCGCAGCACCGTCCAGCCGTCGGCTTCGAGGTCTGCAGCCAGCGCATCTGTCTGCAAGGGGGTATGCACGGCATCACGGGCCTGGGCATGGGCCAGCCCGAAGGCCAGGAGCGCTTCGGTAGGTTGGCTCGCGCCGGTACGACCCAGCGCGATACGGGCCGGTGTGAGGCTTCGCAGTTCAGACCAGGGATCGGGGGTGATCAGATTCATCGCGGTGCATCAGAGTCAGTGCAGCTCAACAGAGTCATCGCAGCCCATGTCACTTACCCGCCTAGTCCGATCAGGGGATGCCGTGCCGACGCAGGCAGCAGGCGGCCTTGCGCATCGGTCAGCGCCATGCGTTCGAGCCAGTCTTCGAACTCGGGCGCGCGTTTGAGGCCGAGCACTTCGCGCACATAGAGCGCGTCATGAAAGGAGGTGCTCTGGTAGTTGAGCATGATGTCGTCGGCCCCGGGCACGCCCATGATGAAGTTCACGCCCGCCACGCCCAGCAGCGTGAGCAAGGTATCCATATCGTCTTGATCGGCCTCGGCATGGTTGGTGTAGCAGATGTCGCAGCCCATGGGCACGCCGAGCAGCTTGCCGCAGAAGTGATCTTCCAGGCCCGCGCGCACGATCTGCTTGCCGTCGTACAAATATTCGGGGCCAATAAAGCCGACCACGGTGTTCACGAGTAGCGGCGAATAGCGCCGGGCCACCGCATAGGCCCGCGCCTCGCAGGTCTGCTGGTCCATGTCGTGATGGGCGCCCGCCGACAGGGCACTGCCCTGGCCGGTCTCGAAGTACATGGCATTGCTGCCCACGGTCCCTCGTGCGAGCGACTGCACCGCCGCATGCGCTTCATCCAGCAGGGCGAGCGAAATGCCAAAGCCCTCGTTGGTTTTCTGGGTGCCGCCAATCGA
>JBEELY010000075.1:0-3362 GCA_041167925.1 Pseudomonadota bacterium
CCAGATCGCCCCGCACCGTGCAGCAAATGCAGCCATTGTTCATTTCGACGATCTGCTCGCTGCTCTCCTGCACGAGCAGGTCATTGTCGACCCCCTCTTCACCAAATTCGTTCTCGATGACGGCGATCTTATGGCCGTGCTGTTCGGTCAGGATGCGCTTGAGCAGGGTGGTTTTGCCACTGCCCAGAAAGCCGGTGAGGATGGTGACGGGAACCAGAGGTTTGGCCATGGGGGTATATTTTCTGGGCAGGGGTTGCGCGGGGAACGGAAGTTTACATTCGTCGCAGCATCAGACCCTTGAGGTATTCCCCTTCGGGATGGGTCATGGCCATCGGATGGTCCGAGCCCGCGGACAGGCGGTGCAGCAACTGGGCATCCACCCCGGCATCGAACACGGCTCCGGCGACGATCTTCTGAAAAAGATCGACCGACACCGCGCCCGAACAGGAGAAGGTAAACAGCAGCCCTTGCGGCGCCAGCAGACGCAGGGCGCGCATGTTGATGTCCTTGTAGGCGCGCGAGGCCCGGTCGAGATGCTGCACCGAGGGCGCGAACTTGGGGGGATCGAGCACAATCAGGTCGAACTGCCGTCCTTCGGCCTGAAAGGCCTTGAGGGCGTCGAACACATTGGCCTGCATCCAGACCGAGGGCTCGCCAAGGTCATTCAGAGGCTCATGCGCGGCAGCCAAGGCCAGTGCATCGGCACTGCTGTCGATCGAGACCACCTCGACTGCGCCGCCCTTTCGGGCTGCCAGTGAAAAGCCGCCGGTATAACAAAAGCAGTTGAGCACCCGCCGGCCCGCCGCATGCCGGGCCACCTCGCGCCGGTTGTCACGCTGATCGATGTAAAAACCGGTCTTGTGGCCCCCGACCACATCGACCTGGTAACGCACGCCATCTTCGATGACCTGCACGGGTGGGGGTACCTCGCCCCGCAGTGCGCCCTCGCGAGACGGCAGGCCCTCCCGTTGGCGGGCTGCAGCATCAGACCGCTCGTAGACCGCGCTGCAACCCGTGGCCTCGACCAGAGCCTGAACCAGGGCCTCGCGCCAGAACTCCACACCCGCCGCGAGAAACTGCACCACCAGCTGATCGCCATAGCGGTCCACCACCAGGCCAGGCAGACGATCGGCCTCGCCAAAGACCAACCGGATGGCGCTTGTACGTTCCTGCAGTCCTGAGCGGCGGGCCACGGCCTCATGAATACGAGCGTGCATCCACTGCGCGTTGATCTCGGCTGACTCTTCAAAACCCCAGGCCCGGGCGCGGATGCTCGAGGCCGGGCTGTAGGCTGCATGGGCCAGAAAGCGGCCCTCGGCACTGAGCACCCGCACGGTCTGGCCACTGGCGGGCTGACCCCGCACCCGCTCGATGGCGTTGGCATAGATCCAGGGATGCCGACGCAGCAGCGAGCGCTCCTTGCCGGGCTTAAGGTGCAGGCTGGCCTGCGTTGTCGAGGCCTGTGCGCTCATGGTGCGGTCTTTGGGGAAAGGGAGGAATCGCCGGCGAGACGAGAGGGCGGATCGCCTGAGAGATCAAGAGACGCAGCGTCCGCGGTACGGCTGGAGGCTGCGGGCAGGCGCGCTCTGGGATGGGCGGCATCGTAAACCGCCGCCAGGCGCTGGAAGTCGAGCGCGGTGTAGATCTGCGTGCTGGCAATGCTGGCATGACCCAGCAGTTCCTGCACCGCCCTCAGATCGCCGCTCGACTGCAGCACATGGCTTGCAAATGAGTGTCGCAGTGCATGAGGATGCACCGCAGTGGGTACGCCGCGCTCCCGGGCCTTGCGGCTCACCAGATGCTGGACCGCACGGGGCGACAGGCGTCGAGCGCGCCGGGAGATGAACAGCGCATGGCGATCCCCGGGCGCCAGGGCAGCGGCGCGTGCAGGCTCGGTGAGTGCCCATTCGGCAAGAAAGCGTTCCCGCTCGGCCAGCCAGGCCTGCAGCGCCCCGATCGCCTTGCGCCCGACCGGCACGGTACGCCGCTTGCTGCCCTTGCCCAGCACCTGCACATCGGCCTGCTCGAGGTCGAGCCAGCTGAGGCTGCTCCATTCAGGGCTTGTCACCGGGCGGCAATCCAGGCTGAGCAGTTCGGCAAGCCGAAGCCCGCTTGAATAGAGCAACTCCAGGACGGCCTGGTCCCGAAGGGCTTCAAAAGGGGCCGTGTCGGCATTCTGCGCCGCGCCCGACTCCATGAGGGCTGCAGCCTGATCGGGCGGCAGCGCCCTGGGCAGCCGGCGTGGCCGGCGTGGGCCTCGAATGCCCTGCACCGGGTTGACTTGCACTTCGCCACAGCGCATGCAGAGCCACTTGAAAAACCCGCGCCAGGCCGAAAGTCTGCGGGCAATGGAGGCCGGCGACAGGCCCTGTCTGGCCGCCTGCGCGATCGCTGAGCGGACATCGGATTCGGTCCAGCGCGCAAGCTCGCGTTCACCCAGATGCTGCAAGAGGGTTTCCAGCTCGCGGCGATAACTCTCGAGCGTGAGTGGCGAAACCCGGCGCTCTGTTTTCAGATGCTCGAGCCAGGCAGCGATGCGCGCGCGGGCTTGGGTCTGCATGGCAGGTCCTGAGGGCGTCTGCCCGCCAGCGTGGGCGGGCTCAGGCCGACCAGAATCAGGCATAGAGCCGCGAGAGCGACGCACTGGCCAGCTCGGCGATCTGCTCCAGGAAGCTGGTGCCCAAATCGGCACCAAAGCGGGTGGGGTCAGGCGAGCCGAGTACCAGCAGCCCGAAGGCCTCGGGAGCAGCGCCCACACGCATGGGCAACAGCGCCAGCGAACCCGTGCGCGTGCCCGCGCCTTCGAGCCAGCGTGCCGCCTGAAAGTCGACATTGCGCCCACAGTAAGGCTTGCGGATGCTGTCGGTCAGGGTGATGACCTCGGCATCGACTTCGGCCGAGCAGGGCAGGTCCTGGTGCTCGGCCGGCAGATTCCAAAGACGCAAGGCCACCTGCGGTACTGTAAAACCGGAGGCCAGGCCATCAATCACCTGGCCAGGCAGCTGACGGGCATCCCGGGTCCGCAGAAGCTCGCGCGCCCAGCGCTGGAGTTTCTCGGCAATCGCGTCGTTTTCACGTCCGTGATGCACAAGTTCGGCAAGCTTCATTTCGAACTGTTTGTTGCGTTCGCGCAGGATGTCGACCTGACGCTCGACCAGCGAGACGGCCCGCTGTCCATGCGGCGAGGGCACCGCCAGCGAAGCGAGCAGATCGGGATAGGACTCAAAGAACGCCGGGTGATCGAGCAGGTATTGCGCGACTTGGTCGGGATGGGTCAGGGGTTTCATGGGGTCGATTCGCTGGGAGGCGGAAAGCGCGCAGGTTTAAGGAAGGCTCAGGGCAGATCCGTCCGCCTGCGGCCA
>JBEELY010000080.1:0-2583 GCA_041167925.1 Pseudomonadota bacterium
CGTCATAGACCTGCCGCGTGCTGATCCGTAGCAGTTGCGCCGCCTCGGCGACCGTCAGGTGTCGCTCAGGAAGCGAGGGCTCGTGTTCAGGCGAAGGACCATTCTTGTGTGCCGGCATGACCGGATCCTAACCGAGGGGTGGCTTGCCTTTATCGCGTGAGGACTGAATTACAATTTCATGGAAATTTGGCAACTCTATGGAAATTCTGCAAAGCCTTCAGCTGGCCGCCGCCCTGGCCCTGTCAGGGGATCCCGAGCTTTACCGCATCATTGGCCTGTCGGTACAGCTCGCCCTGGGCGCAACCCTGGTCGGTGCACTCATCGGCTTGCCTCTGGGCGCCTGGCTGGCCGTGGCCCGCTTTCCGGGACGGGGGGTGGTGGTGGCTGTGCTCAACGCCCTGCTCGGGCTGCCCAGCGTAGTGGTCGGCCTGGCGGTTTATCTGCTGCTTTCCAGGGCAGGCCCTCTGGGCGGACTCGGCCTGCTCTTTACGCCCGGGGCCATCCTGATCGCCCAGTCCCTGCTCGTGGCTCCGGTCATCGCAGCGCTTGCGCGTCAAGTCTGTGACGATGGCTGGGCCGAGTATCGTGAACTGTTTGCCTCACTCGGACTGTCACCCTGGCGCAGCTTGATCACGCTGCTTTGGGATCTGCGCTATTCCCTGTTTACCGTGGTGCTGGCGGGCTTCGGTCGGGCCGCCTCCGAGGTGGGCGCCGTCATGGTGGTGGGCGGCAACATCGACGGGGTCACGCGTGTCATGACGACCGCCATTGCTCTGGAGACCAGCAAGGGCGATCTTCCTTTGGCTCTGGCCCTGGGGGTGCTTCTGGTGGGGCTGGTGCTCCTTGCCAACGGGCTTGCGCTGGCCGTGCGTCAGTGGAGCCTGGCCCGTCATGGCTAAGATTTCTGCTCCCGCTGTGGCTCACCCGTCTGCGCGCTCCCTGGCTGAGCATTCCGTGCCCGCCGATGCCACTGCACCAGGCGAGGCCGGCACCAACATGCTGGTCCGGCTGCAGTCTCTTCGTCTGACCCTGGGGAAGCAGGAGGTGCTCAAAGGGCTGGATGCAGCGGTCCCACTGAAACCGGTCACCACCGTGCTGGGCGCCAATGGGGCGGGCAAGAGTCTGTTGCTGCGCTGTCTGCATGGTTTGATTCAACCTGGGGCAGGTCGGATCGTGTGGCCTCGTGTGTTGCGTCAGGCCATGGTGTTTCAGCGCCCCGTGCTTCTGCGACGCTCCGTGCGCAGCAATCTCGCCTGGGCGCTGGCTGCGGCCGGGCAGGCCGATCGCCATGCGCCTGCGCGCATCGACACCATGCTCGAACGAATGGCGCTCTTGGAGATGGCCGATCGTCCTGCCCGTGTGCTCTCGGGTGGCGAGCAGCAGCGCCTCGTCCTGGCGCGGGCCTGGTTGCTCAAGCCCGAGCTCTTGCTGCTCGATGAGCCCTGCGCGAGCGTCGATCCCCGCTCGCTCGCGCGGATTGAAGCCTGTCTGCGCGAGATGGCGCAGGAAGGCATCCGGCTGTTCATGTCCACCCACCTGCTGGGGCAGGCGCGCCGCTTGAGCGATCAGGTGATCTTTCTGCATGACGGGCGGCTCGCCGAACTCACGCCAGCCGCCGAATTCTTTCAACAGCCGCGCTCGCCTGAGGCGCGATATTTTTTGGAGCATGCCCTTCCATGAAACGCGTTGCCTTGCGGTTTTTCGGTTTTGCCCTAGCAGGACTAGTGTCGTTCTCGTCATCCGCATTTGCTCAGTCCGACGCCACGTCGGCCGGCGGCTTCATCACAGTGGCCTCCACCACCTCCACCGAGCAATCGGGCTTGTTCAAGCACCTGCTGCCGATCTTCACCCGCGAGTCGGGCATCGCAGTGCGCGTGGTGGCGCTGGGCACCGGTCAGGCCTTGGACACTGCGCGCCGCGGCGATGCCGATGTGGTCTTTGTCCATGACGAGGCCGCCGAGCTGCGCTTTGTCAGCGAGGGCTTTGGCGTCAAGCGATCTGCGGTGATGTACAACGACTTCATCATCGTGGGCCCCAAGGCAGATCCCGCAAAGGCCTCCGGCAAGGATGTGCTGGCCGGTCTGCGGGCCATCGCCGTGGCGCGCGTGCCCTTTGCATCGCGAGGTGACAAAAGCGGCACGCATGCCGCCGAACTGCGCTACTGGAAGTCTGCCGACATTGATCTGGGCGCAGCCCGGGGGAGCTGGTATCGCGAGACCGGTTCGGGCATGGGTCCGACTCTGAATCTGGCCTCGGCGCAGGGGGCTTATGCCCTGACCGACCGCGGCACCTGGTTGGCCTTTAAAAATCGCGGCGATCTCGTGCCCTTGGTTGAAGGGGACCAGAGGCTCTTCAACCAGTATGGGGTGATTCTGGTTAACCCGGCCCGGCACGCCCATGTGAAGCAGGCCGCCGGCCAGCGTTTTATCGACTGGCTGGTATCGCCGACAGGTCAGTCCGCCATTGCGGCCTATCAGATCAATGGCGAACAGCTCTTCTTTCCGAATGCGCAGGCTGGAGCGCGTTCAGAGCGATAGCAGCAGGCCCGCGAGGGCGCTCACCCCCAGAACCCACAGCACATTC
>JBEELY010000180.1:0-8911 GCA_041167925.1 Pseudomonadota bacterium
GCGCGCAAGGCTGGGCGGGGTTGTTTGTGTTGCGAGGGTCTGCGCTCGCGTTTGTTCACGTTTATAGTAGCAGGCTGCCCGCTGAGCCCCCATGACCCAAGAGCCCGAGCGCAGCATCCGCATCCGGGGCGCGCGCACGCACAACCTGCGTAACCTCAACCTCGACCTGCCCCGCGATCGCCTGGTGGTGATCACCGGGCCCTCTGGTTCGGGGAAGTCTTCGCTTGCGTTCGACACGCTCTATGCCGAGGGCCAGCGCCGCTATGTCGAGTCGCTATCGGCCTATGCGCGCCAGTTTCTTGAGCGCATGGACAAACCCGATGTCGATCTGATCGAAGGACTGTCGCCTGCGATTGCCATCGAGCAGAAGGCAGCGGCCGCGAATCCGCGCTCCACCGTGGGCACGGTCACCGAGATCTACGACTACCTGCGTCTGCTCTTTGCCCGCGCCGGAACCCCCTATTGCCCCAACCACCCGGAGCAGCCTCTGCGCGCGCAAAGCCTGACCGAGATGGCCGAAGGATTGCTCGCACAGGCCCAGGGGCAGCGCATCATGATTCTGGCGCCCGTCGAATGGCCGGTAGACACGCCCCCCGAAGCCTTTCTAGAGCACCTGCGTGGACAGGGCTTCGTACGGATCCGCCTTCATTCCGCTGAACAAGGCCTGGGCCGCAGCATCGTGCTGGACCTCGATCCGCTGCCCCGTCTGCCGGTAGCACCAGCATCCGGACTCGAGGTGGTGGTCGATCGTCTGCGCGTCCAGACAGGCTCGCGTCAGCGTCTGGTGGACTCACTCGAGACGGCCCTGCGCCTGTCCGGTGGCCGCGCTGCTGCAGCCCTGATGGACGGCGAAGCTTCGGCAATAACAGCCACCCCCTCGACACCCGACGGGGACCCCGTGCCATCGGCGCCAGCCTGGCGCTTCTCGAACCGCTACGCCTGTTCGATCTGCAACCATGCGCTCACCGAACTCGAGCCCCGGCTGTTCTCTTTCAACAGTCCGGCAGGCGCCTGCCCCGAATGCGATGGCCTAGGCACCTGCGAGGAGATCGATGTCTCGCGGGTCGTGGCCTTTCCTGACCTGGGCCTGGCCGCGGGGGCCCTGCTTGGCTGGGACCGGCGCAATGCCTTTTCCTTCCAGGTCATGCAAAGTCTGGCCGCGCACTATGGCTTCGATCTGGACACGCCCTTTGCACAGCTGCCCGAGACCGTGCGTTCGGTCATCCTGCATGGCTCGTCAGACGAGCGCATTGCCTTTGTGCATCTGGACGACGGCGGTCGGGCGCATGTCGAGGAACGCGCCTTTGAAGGGGTGCTGCCTAATCTCGAGCGGCGACTGCGCGAGACTGCATCGCCGGCGGTACGCGAAGAACTCGGGCGCTGCCTGGTCACGCGGCCCTGTCGGCGTTGCGATGGCACTAGGCTGGGGGTCGCGGCGAGGCATGTACGGATTGGCGCGGAAGGAAACGACGTCCCCATTGCCACCGTTTCGCGCTGGACCCTTGCCCAATCACTGGCCTGGTTCGATGCCCTCGAGCTGCCCGGCGCACGCGGCGCCATTGGCGAGCGGCTGATCCGCGAGATCGCCAACCGGCTGCGATTCCTGGTGGATGTGGGTCTGCCCTATCTCACGCTGGAGCGCCCCGCACAGACCCTCTCGGGCGGCGAAGCCCAGCGCATCCGGCTGGCCTCGCAGATCGGATCGGGCCTGAGCGGCGTGATGTACGTGCTCGATGAACCCTCCATCGGACTTCATCAGCGTGACAACGCAAGACTGCTCGATACCCTGCGCCGGCTGCGTGATCTGGGTAACTCGGTGATCGTGGTGGAGCATGACGAGGAGGCCATCCGCAGCGCGGACCATGTCATCGATCTCGGCCCAGGTGCGGGCGAAGCGGGCGGACAGTTGGTGGCCCAAGGCACGCCCGAACAGATTGAGGCCGCGCCCGAATCCCTCACCGGTCAGTACCTCACCGGGCAACGTCGTATCCAGCAGCCACGCAAGCGCCGGGTACCGGGCGACGCCCGGATCATGGTGCGGGGTGCGCGAGGCAACAATCTGCAAGCGGTCGACGTGGCGTTTCCTGTCGGGCTGCTGACCTGCGTGACCGGCGTCTCGGGCTCAGGCAAGTCCACGCTGATCAACGAGACCCTGCTGCCGGCGGCGCTCGCGCGGCTGCATGGTACTCATGCCGTGGCTGCGCCCCACGATCGCATCGAGGGCCTCGAGCATGTCGACAAGGTGATCGCGGTCGATCAGAGCCCGATCGGACGCACGCCGCGCAGCAATCCGGCTACCTACACCGGGCTGTTCACGCCGATCCGTGAGCTTTTTGCCCAGACCGCACTGGCCCGCGAGCGCGGCTACGGCCCAGGCCGCTTCTCGTTCAATGTGCGCGGGGGGCGCTGCGAGGCCTGTGAGGGCGATGGGGTGCTGCGCATTGAGATGCACTTTCTGCCCGATGTGCATGTGCCCTGCGACCGTTGCCAGGGGCGACGCTACAACCGCGAGACGCTCGAGGTGCAGTACAAGGGCCGCAACATTGCAGAAGTGCTCGAGATGACGGTGCTCGCCGCCATCGACTTCTTCGATGCCGTGCCGGCCATTGCGCGCAAGCTGCAGACCCTGGCCGATGTCGGTCTGGGCTATCTGCGCCTGGGACAGGCAGGCAATACCCTGTCTGGCGGAGAAGCACAGCGCGTCAAGCTGTCGCAGGAGCTTTCGCGTCGGGACACGGGGCGCACGCTCTATGTGCTTGATGAGCCCACCACCGGGCTGCACTTTCACGACATTGCCCTGCTGCTCGGCGTGATCCAGTCTCTGTGCGATCAGGGCAATACGGTCATCATCATCGAGCACAATCTCGATGTGATCCTGTGCGCCGACTGGATCATCGATCTCGGGCCAGAAGGCGGCTCCGGAGGGGGCCGCATCCTGGCCTGCGGAACGCCCGAAGAGATCGCGCAACACCCTGAAAGCCGCACGGGCGTTTGCCTGTCGCAGCTGGTGCAGCGTCAGGGGCGGTCATCAGAAAACGCGCCAGATCAGGGCCGGTAATCGGCAAAGCGCGCCAGAACCTGCGCCATCTGATCGGCATCAAGCAGGGCAGGACCGCCCAGGGCCAGCGCACGGGCATAGGCCGCGCTCAGCCACTCCACCTCCACCGCCAGCGCCAGCGCCGATTGCAGGCTGTTGCCCGCGGCGATCAGGCCGTGATGGGCGAGCAGACAGGCCTTGCGCGCCTGCATGGCCTGCATCACGCAGAACGACAACTCGGCCGTGCCAAAGAGCGCATAGGGCGCACAACGGATGTCTGCCCCGCCCGCGAGCGCCACCATGTAATGAAATGCCGGAATGCCTTCCTGCTGCACGCGTGGCAGGCAGGACAGCATGGCCGCCTGCGGCGCATGGGCATGCACGATGGCCTGCAGCTCCTTGCGACCCGCATACAGATCATGATGAAACCGCCACTCCGATGAAGGTCGGCGCAGGCCATCGAGCCCGCACGGCTGCCCCTGGGCCGGTTGGGCATCCAGGGCCATCCAGACCAGATCGTCAATCGTGCACTGCTCGAAGGGGATGGCGCTGGGCGTGATCAACAGACCCGCCGAGGCACTGCGATCCCAGCGCAGCGAGACGTTGCCTGAGCTGCCATGTCCCAGGCCCGCCGGACCGAGCGCACATGCGGTCTCGAGCAGCGCCTGCCGGGCCTGATCCTCGTTGAGGTAAGCCTTGCCCTGGTCATTCATTGCGATAACGAGCTCCTTGAATTGAGGCCCAGCAGACCGGCTTGGCTCGCCGGGACCGCTCCATGTTCGGTGATCAGCGCATCCACCAGACGCGCCGGGGTGAGATCAAAGGCCGGATTCAGGGCCGATACGGCCGCGTCCATGAGTTCGGCCTGAACCACTGCCCCATCAGGCAGCCGCACGCGGGCATGGGTGAGTTCGCGCGCATCGCGCATCTCGATCGGAATCAGAGCGCCTTCAGGCAGCGTGAAATCCAACGTCGGCGTGGGACAGGCCACCCAAAAAGGCAGCCCGGCCTCCCGCGCGGCCAGAGCCTTGAGCAGGGTGCCAATCTTGTTAACGACATCGCCATTGGCTGCGACCCGGTCGCAACCCACGATCACGGCATCCACCCTGCCCTGCTGCATCAACCAGCCGCCGGCGTTGTCGGCCACCACCGTACAGGGCACGCCCGCCTGCATGAGCTCCCAGGCCGTGAGGCTCGCCCCCTGATTGCGCGGCCGGGTTTCGTCGACCCAGACATGGACCGGAATGCCCGCAGCATGCGCGGCATAGACCGGTGCGAGCGCCGTGCCGTGGTCCACCGTGGCCAAACGCCCGGCATTGCAATGCGTCAGGAGCTGCAGCGGGGCGCCAGGCGCCACCGGCCGCCCCAGGGTCTGTCGCAGGGCCATGCGCTCGCGCAGCAAGGCCAGTCCATGGTGCCCGATGGCCGCATTGATCCGGGCATCGTCGGCGGCGATCTCACAGGCCCGCTGCCAGGCCCTACTGAATGCATTGCTGCCCGCGGCTGAGCCCGGCGCACTCGCGAACGTGCTCAGCTCACCCTCGGCCCGGCTCAGCTCACCCTTGGCCTGGCTGAGCGCACGACTCACCTCATCCAGGGCCCAGCGCAGATTGACCGCCGTGGGCCGGGTGGCGGCAAGCCGCTCACACGCCACCGGCAGGGCTTTGCCTTCGCGCAGGCCGAAAGCCAGACCAAAGGCCGCCACCGCGCCAATGAGTGGTGCACCGCGGACCTGCATCTCGCGCAGGGCCTGTTCGCAGGACAGCAGGCTGTCCAGGCGCAGCCACTTCAATTCGAAGGGCAAAAGGGTCTGATCGGGCGTGCGCAGGTGGTCTGCATGCACTTCGAGCGTGGGTCCAGTCCAGGGCGTCATCTCTGAATTGAACCATGGCAAACAGCCCAGGGGCGCTCATGGAACTTCATGAAGCTTGATAGCTCCCTTGGGGGCATGCGGCTTGCTGTCACACAGGCTCATGCAGAATCCGCCCCCATGCAGGATATTCAGGATCTTCCCGGGCCGCGCGGCCTGCCCTTCATCGGCATGCTGCATCGCTGGCGGCCGTCGCGTGCCCATCTGATTTTCGAGCAGTGGGCACAACGCCATGGCCCGATCTATCGGGTGCAGCTGGGCCCGCAACCCATCGTGGTGGTCAGCGAATCGGCCGCCATCATGCAGCTGCTCAAGGCCCGCCCTGCTGGCTTTCGAAGGCACTTTGCGGTGCGGCCCATTTTTCGGGAAATGGGCATCGACGGGCTCTTTTCAGCTGAAGCCGATGACTGGCGGCGGCAACGCCCGCTGGTGATGAAGGCTCTCGACCCGGAGCATCTGCGCCGCTTTTTCCCGGTGCTGGTGACCGCCACACACCGGCTGCGGGCGCGCTGGCTTGAGGCAGCCCGAGGCGATCGCGCCATTGATGTCCGTAGCGATCTGACCCGGTACACGGTGGATGTGACCTGCTCGCTGGCCTTCGGCACCGATGTGGCCACGCTCACGCGTCACGACCCTGATCCGCTGCAAGACCATCTCGACCGCATCTTTCGAGGCATGGCCCGCCGCATCAATGCGCTGTGGCCCAGCTGGCGCTATCTGAAGCTGCCGGAAGACCGCCGCATCGAGCAGTCCCTGCGTGCGGCCGGCAAGGAGGTCGAGCGCTTCATCGCGACCGCAAGACAGGCCATGGCGGCCGATCCTGAACGCTTCAAGGCGCCGGACAACCTGCTGCAGGCCTTGCTGGCTGCCAATGAACAGGCCCGGCTCTCGGATGCCGAGCTGCACGGCAATGTCATGACCCTGCTGCTCGCGGGAGAGGACACCACCTCGAACACGATCGCATGGGCACTGCACCTGCTGGGGCAGCATCCGCAGATTGCTCAGCAGGCCCGCGAGGAAGCCCTGGAGGCACTTGCGCAAGACCGCTTGAACGCGCTCACGCAGGACCGCGATGCGCTGGTGCAGCAAGGCGGGCCCGGCGGCGGCGTTCTTCGGGGCTTCGAACAAACGCGCGGGCTGCCCTTCATCGAGGCCGTGGTGCTCGAGTCCTTGCGCCTGAAGCCGGTTGCACCGCTCAACATGTTCACCGCGCTCGAAGAGACCGAGCTGCATGGCACCCGCATCGTGCCCCGAACCCTGGTCTGCATTCTCAAGCGTCCGCCGGCGACCGATTCGGTCCTGTGGCCGCAGGCCGAACGCTTCGACCCTGCGCGATGGACCGATGCAGCGGCCGCCCAGGCGGTCAGCGGAGGCGCGCGGCGTGCCTTCATGCCCTTTGGCGGCGGGCCGCGGTTTTGTCCGGGTCGCTATCTGGCCCTGCTCGAAGCAAAAATGGTGCTTGCCACCGTGTTGGCTTCATTCGAACTCAAGCCCCTGCAGACCGAGGTGGCCGAGCAGATGGGCATGACCATGCAGCCTGCCGATCTGCGCATGAAGCTCAGGGCCCTGGCCTGACGATGAGGGCGCAGGCCGTATCAGGCCGGAACGAAGCGCCCGATGATGACCGGTGGCTGTGTGTCAGGACGCGGCTCGATGATCAGCACCTCGCCGGAGGCAGGCCAGACCCCGGTCAGCCCGGTGATCACCACCTGATGGGTCACCCAGGCACTCAAAGTCCCGGGCTGCAGGGTCTGAAGCGCCGCACGCAGGCGGGCCAGTTGCGCCGGGCCGCGTTCACGGGCATCAAAGAAGGAGTCCAGGGGCGGCCATCCCTCTGCTTTGCCAAAGGCCAGGCGTGCGGTCTCCAGGCAGCGGCACCAGCGACTCGAGCGCACCTCGTCAAAGCGCAGGCCAGCCGCCTGAACCATCGCGGCAAGGGCTCGCGCCTGGTCACGCCCGTCGGGTCCGAGATTGCGCTGGGTAGTGCAGTCATCAAGCCGGTAGCCCGGCGGATCGCCTGTGCCTGCCACGGTTTGCGCATGGCGCATCAACAACAGCCGAGGCCGTTCGCTATCGAGCAGCCAACGGCGCAAGTCCGCCGGCGCAGTCGCCCAGGATGGGAAGGGGCCGAACAGGCCAGAGCCCGCAACACCGCCGAGCCCCGTTGCACGAAGAAAGCGTCTGCGGTGTTGGCCGCCGCTCATGCTTCACGCCCCGAACGGGTCCGGTCGAGTTGCCTGCGGTCTCGCTTGGTGGGTCGACCCACGATCTCCTGGGCGGGTTCGGCAAACAGTCGGCGCTTCTCGCGCGCGGCCTCCCGACCGGCCAGACTTTCTGCGGTTTCCTGATACAGGGTCTGCGCCACTGGTGCCGGGCCACGCTGCTCCGACAAGGCCAGCACGATGACCACCCTCTCGACCGCCTCGGCCCGCAAGGTCACACGCTCACCCACACGCAGCAGTCGCGCCGTCTTGACCCGCTCTTCATTGACCCGGACACGCCCTTGTTCGATGGCATCCTGAGCCAGACTGCGGGTCTTGAAAAACCGCGCCGCCCAGAGCCATTTGTCGAGGCGGACCGGGGTGTCGGACAGCGCGCCCATGTCATGCCGCTGCGGCATCGCAATCAGTGTCATGCATGTGGGCTATTGTAGGGAGATCTTCTCTGCCCTCCGAGCAAACCATGCCCGATTCAAAGTCTTCTTCAGGCGCCGGGGCCGCGGCCCAGTCGGCACTCCTCGCGGGTAGCGTCAGCGAAGCGGGTGAAAGCGTTGGTGCGAACAATCCGCCCCTGCCCTGGCGGGAGCGCTGGTTCGAGGATTACCCCGTCGGTGAAACAGCCCGCTTCGGCGACACTCTGGTGACCGAGGCCGAGGTGCTCGACTTTGCCCGGCGATTTGACCCGCAGCCCTTCCACCTGGATGCGCAGGCAGCAGGGGAATCGATCTATGGCGGCATCATCGCCAGTGGCTGGCATACCGCCAGCATGGCCATGCGCATGATGGTCGATCACTACATTTCGGTGAAGGCGAGCATGGGCTCGCCCGGCATTGACGAGTTGCGCTGGCTCAAGCCGGTGAGGCCTGGAGACCGTCTGCGCATGCAGGTCACCGTGCTCGACTCTCGCCCCTCGCAGAGCAAGCCTGACCGGGGCATGGTGCAATTCCTGCAAACGGTGGTGAACCAGGAGGGCGAAACAGTCATGACCCTCAAAGGCTGGGGCATGTACCGACGCCGACCCTAGTCATCGCTGACCGATCAGGAACAGTCCGGATCGACCTCAGCCGATGCCCGGCCAGGCCTTCTGCGCCGGACGCAGCTGCTCAATCACCCGGGCCAGTCGCATCACACCAAGATCATCAAAGCGCTGTCCGATGAGCTGCACGCCGACCGGCAAGCCTTCGGCGCTGTGATGCCAGTTGATCGAGGCGGCCGGCTGCTCGCTCATGTTGAAGGCCACCGTGTAGGCGATGTGCTCGAGCGCCCGACGCGGATCGTCGGTCGGGCCATGCGCCTCGGCGCTGTAGCAGAGCACCGGTGCTGTGGGCGCCACAACATAATCGAAAGCACCCACCGCCCTGACTGCCGCCTCGCGCATGGCCATCAACGCGCCCCAGGCGCCCATGACATCAGACCCACTGAAAGCACTGGCACGCCAGGTGGCCCATTCGACGATGTAGGGCAGGATGCGCGCGCGCTGCTGCTCACTCATGGCGGCCACATCACGCTGCGAGCGGGCCTCGAGGAATTTGCACACGCCATCGAGTAACTCGGGGCTCATGAAGGTCGGCATGGGCGTGACCAGCGCCCCATGCGCCTCGAGCGCTGCCGCGGCCTGCATTACCGCCTCACGCACCGGGGCTTCCAGCGGCAGACCAGCGCCCGCATCGATCCACAGACCAATGCGCAAGCCCTTGAGCGACAGGCCCTCCAGCTGCGCGGCATAGTCGAGGTCTTGCGCAGGAAGACTCATCCAGTCACGCACATCGGGCCGGCTGATGACCT
>JBEELY010000290.1:0-6165 GCA_041167925.1 Pseudomonadota bacterium
AAGCCGAAATGAAACCCGGCGTCCTGCCACGGCCAGGCCAGCGATATGGCATGCAGGATGAGCGCAAGCGGCATGAGTTGCAGCGCCCACTGGGGCTGGGCGGGCTGCCCCTGGGATCGGCGCCACAGGGCGAGTGCGGCCACGCCATAAAGGACGGCCGGCACGAGGAAGAGTATCGGTACAATCATTCGATTCAGTGTAGCTCAGGCCATGTTCGAAAATCTCTCTCAGCGGCTGGCCCGTGTCGTCAAGACGATGCGGGGCGAAGCGCGCCTCACCGAGGCCAATACCCAGGAGATGCTGCGCGAGATTCGCGTGGCCCTGCTCGAGGCCGATGTGGCCCTTCCGGTGGTGCGCGACTTCATCGCCCGCGTACGCGAACAGGCGCTCGGCCAGGAGGTCGTGGGCAGCCTTTCGCCCGGCCAGGCCCTGGTCGGCGTCGTTCACAAAGCCCTGATCGATCTGATTGGTGGCAGTACGGCTGAACTCAACCTGGCCACCCAACCCCCCGCCATCATTCTGATGGCCGGTCTGCAGGGTGCGGGCAAGACCACTACCGTCGGCAAGCTTGCACGCTGGCTGCGCGAGCAGCGCAAGAAAAAAGTGCTGACGGTGTCCTGCGACATTTATCGTCCGGCGGCCATCGAGCAGCTGCGTACCGTCACCGGACAGGCGGGCGCCGATTTCTTTGCCTCCACGCCCGATCAGAACCCGGTCGAGATCGCACGGGCCGCGGTGCAATGGGCCCGCAACCACTACCACGACATCCTGCTGATCGATACCGCAGGCCGTCTGGGCATCGATGAAGCCATGATGCGCGAGATCGCCGAGCTGCATGCGGCGGTCTCCCCCATCGAGACGCTCTTCGTGGTTGATGCCATGCAGGGTCAGGATGCGGTCAATACCGCCCAGGCCTTCAAGCAGGCTGTGCCACTGACCGGGGTGGTGCTCACCAAGCTCGATGGCGACTCACGCGGCGGCGCTGCGCTCTCGGTCAAGGCGGTCACGGGCTGTCCGATCAAGTTTGTGGGCACAGGCGAAAAGCTCGACGGACTCGATGCCTTTCATCCCGACCGCATGGCCAGCCGCATCCTGGGCATGGGCGACATCCTGGCCCTGGTCGAGCAGGCCCAGAGCCATGTCGACCAGGCAGCCGCCCAGGCCCTGGCCACCAAGCTCAAGGGCGGCAAGGGTTTCGACCTGAACGACTTCCTCGCCCAGATCAGCCAGATGAAAAAGATGGGCGGTCTGTCCTCCCTGCTCGACAAGCTGCCTGCCCAGATGCAGGCTGCTGCAGGCCAGGCCGACATGAACCGCGCCGAGCGCGACATGCGGCGCATGCAGGGCATCATCCATGCCATGACCCCGTCCGAGCGCAGCAAGCCCGAGCTCATCAAGGCCAGCAGAAAGAGACGTATTGCAGCCGGTGCCGGCGTGCAGGTTCAGGAGGTCAACCGCCTGCTGAACCAGTTCGACCAGATGCAGGGCATGATGAAAAAAATGCAAAAAGGCGGCCTGGCCAAGATGATGCGGGGCATGCGCGGCATGATGCCCGGAGGCATGCGATGAGCACGGTACAGGCCGCGGCAGCGCTGCCCGAGGGCGTCGGACGGGTCATCACCGACGCCGACGGCATGGCGCCCTTTCTGCTCGACTGGCGCAAGCGCCATCAGGGTCGGGCCCGCGCCGTGGTGCAGCCCTCCAGCAGCGCCGAAGTAGCGCGTCTGGTGGCCTGGTGTGCCGAGCAGCGCGTGCCTATCGTGCCGCAGGGCGGCAACAGCGGTCTCACAGGCGGCTCGGTGCCCGATGACCGGGGCAATGCGGTGGTGCTCTCGCTGGCCCGCATGAACCAGATTCGGTCCATTGATCCGATCAACAACACCCTGGTCGCTGAAGCCGGGGTGGTGCTCACACGGGTTCAAGAAGCCGCCGATGCCGCCGGGCGGCTCTTTCCGCTGTCGCTGGCTGCCGAAGGCACCTGCACCGTGGGCGGCAATCTGTCCACCAATGCAGGCGGCACAGCCGTGCTGCGCTATGGCAATGCGCGCGAGCTGTGCCTCGGGCTTGAGGTCGTCACGCCCGCGGGGCAGGTCTGGGAAGGCCTGCGAGGACTGCGCAAAGACAACACCGGATACGACCTGCGCGATCTGTTCATCGGTGCGGAGGGCACGCTGGGCGTGATCACTGCGGCCACCCTCAAGCTTTATCCGAAACCGGTGGCGCAACCTACCGCCCTGGCGGCGGTGCGTTCGCCGCACGATGCGCTGCGTCTGCTCGAACTCGCGCAAGGCATGCTGGCCGCCAGCCTGACCGGCTTCGAGATGATGTCCGACTTCTGCACCCATCTGGTGGTCAAGCACTATCCCGATTGTCAGCGGCCGTTTGCAGCGCCCACGCCCTACAGCGTGCTGCTCGAGTCTTCTGATTTTGAAAGTGAGGCCCATGCCCAGGAGCGCTTCAGCGCACTGATGGAGCGCGCCCTCGAACTCGACCTGATCACCGATGCCCTCATTGCGCAGTCGGTGGCGCAATCCCGGGCCTTCTGGGCGCTGCGCGAAAACATCTCTGAAGCCCAGGCCGCCGAGGGCAAGAACATCAAGCACGACATCTCGGTTCCGATCTCTTCGATCGGCGACTTCGTGGCTTCAACCAATGCCCTGATCGCCGAGCGCTTCCCGGGTACCCGCATGGTGGTCTTCGGACATCTGGGCGACGGCAATCTGCACTACAACGTCTCTCCGCCCGAGGGCATGGACGAAGCCGCCTTCCTGTCGCTGCAGCCCGCGCTGAACGAACTCGTTCATGATGCCGTGCATGCGGCCCAGGGCTCGATCTCGGCCGAGCACGGCATTGGCGTGCTGCGCCGCGACGAGCTGCCCCGCTACACCTCGCCTGTGGCCCTGGGTCTGATGCGAACGCTCAAACAGGCCCTCGACCCCTTGGGCATCATGAACCCGGGCAAGCTGCTGGCCTGAGCGGTGAGGCGAGCGCTCGGAGCCCTCAGGCCACTGGTCTGAGCAGGGTCTGACACATCCGCCTCACCAGAGCGGATGCAGGATCCGCCAGCGGGTCGACCAGCGAAAAATGATTCGCCCCGCCGACCACCTCCAGAGCCATGCGGCGGCTCGGCGTGCTGGGCCAGGCCTGCGCCAGCACCACCGACTGTCGTAGATACTCCTCACCCTCAAGTCCCCCGACATAGAGCGTCCAGTCGCCCTCGGGCGGCGCAGGCATGCTGACCGGACTGTTGCGTGCGGCCTCTTGCGCATCCATGGCCAGGGTCTGATTGAGGTAACAGCGACGGATCGGCTCCAGATCGTGCAGGCCGCTGAAGGCAAAGCCGCCGGCCAGTGCAGGGCGGCCCGGCCAGTCGGCTGCTGCGATCGCAGCGGTCAGGTGCCCTCCTGCCGAGTGGCCGGCTACCCAGATCCTGCGTGCGTCCAGACCATGCTCGCCGGCATGGTCGCTCACCCAGCGCACCGCCTCGCGGCACTGGCGAACCACTTCATCCATGCGCACCCCGGGCATCAGGGTGTAGTCGATATTGACCACCGCAACACCATGAGGCACCAGACCGAGGGCAACGCCATCGGTGCTCGACTTGTCCAGGGCCATCCAGTAGCCGCCATGGATGTAGATCAGCACAGGCCAGGGCCCCTGCCCTCGCGGCAGGAACAGGTTCAGCCGCTCGCCGCTGGTCTTGTCATACACGCACTCGCAGGTCTCCAAACGCGTGCGCGCCAGCGCGCCTTCAGAAAGCCATCGGGCGATATGGCGTTCCTGAAAATCGGGCACCTTGGCGCGGTTGTTGTATTGCGCATCGAGCGCGGTCTGGTCGTAGTCACGAAAGACGGCTGCGGTCATGAAGGGCCTCGGGTGCGACAAGTACGCGGTCGAGACGACGCGCGCTTGTCCTTCGTTTGCATTTGATGATGCGGACGATCATCCGCATCTCCGTATCATAGGGGCTCGACATCGACCCACCTTGCCATGCCTTCTGACCCAAACCCGACGCGTCCGCTCTTCATCCGCCCTGCCACCTGCGAGAGCATCGACCGGCTGCATGAAGGCACGGCAGTGGCACGTTTGGGCATTGAAATGCTGCAGGTTGGCCCGGATGTGCTGCGGGCCCGCATGCCGGTGGATGAACGCACGCGGCAGCCCGTGGGCATCCTGCATGGCGGCGCCAGTGTAGTGCTGGCCGAGACCCTTGGCAGCACTGCGGCCAACCTGTGCCTGCCCGAGCATCAGCAGGCAGTAGGCCTGGACATTAATGCCAACCACATCCGGGCCATCCGCAGTGGATGGGTGACAGGCGAGTGCCGCGCCGTGCATGTGGGCCGCACCACCTCGGTCTGGCAGATCGAGATCCGTGACGAACAGGAGCGTCTGGTCTGCACCAGCCGCATCACCATGGCCGTGCTCGATAAACCCGGGGTCAGCGCGGATCGGCGCTGAAGCGGGCCACCAGCAGACTGCAACACAACAGGGCACCGCTCACCACGGCCGAGGGGGCGGCAAAGCCTGCGCCCTCGGCAAGATGGGCGGCCACAATCGGCCCCAGGATCTGGCCCGCGCTAAAGCAGAGGGTCATGATGCCCACCACCCGGGCCGCCTGACCCAATCCGAGCGCGCGTCCATGGGTGAGCGCGAGCCCCGACACCGGCGTGAGAACTGCGCCCAGTCCGAACGCTGCCACCAGCGCGGCTCCAAGCGAAGCATCGAACACCGGTGCGAGCGCGGTCAGACCTTCGAAGGCATAGCAGGCGGCAATGGTCTTGCGCAGTCCGAATCGCGCTGCTGCGCGGTTCCAGAAGGCAATCCCGGGAATGGCCATCAGCCCGACCA
Organism: Pseudomonadota bacterium; assembly: GCA_041167925.1. GTDB lineage: Bacteria > Pseudomonadota > Gammaproteobacteria > Burkholderiales > Burkholderiaceae_E > UBA4615. Next base: position 4,849 of record JBEELY010000290.1, read on the forward strand.
ACACCCAAGCCCAGTTGGCTGCATCCTGGGAATAGCCCGCCGCCCGCACCATGGCGGGCAGATAGGTCGCATGGATCACATAGGCAAAACCGAAGAGTCCGTAGGCACAGGCAGCCACCTGGAAGGCACGAGCCTGCTTCTGCTTTTGCGTCTGAGTGAGCGACTTCGACTGAGTCTGCGTTAGCGACGGTGCCTGCATCACCGGCTGCGACGGCAAGCGCCGCAGTCGTCTCAGGCCCCATGCGGCCAGCAGCCCCACCAGAAACGCGAGCGCAGCCATGACCCACCAGTTCCAACGCCAGGAGGTCTGCTCCAGCGGCAGCGCCAGCACCACCAGCGAGGAACTCGCCATGCCCATCGACACACCGGCATAGACCCAGGGCTTGAGCGCGGACTGCCCGCGCTGCTCGAGGCGCTCGAACAAAATGGCCGAGACATAGATCAGGCCCAGCGCGCTGGCCATGCCCGCGACAAAACGGAGCACGGACCACAAGCCCACGGAGGTAGTGAGCGGCATGGCGGCAAGCAGCAGGATGCTGGCCGCCAGGGCGGCGCTGAGCAGATGCTGTTGCCAGCGCCGGGAACTGACCACCGTGGCCAGCAGCGCGCCCGCCAGGTAGCCGCTGAAGTTGGCTGCGGCGACCCATCCTGAGGCCTGCAGGCTCAGCACCTGCGCCTGCAGCATCTCGGGCAGGATGGGGGTGTAGGCAAAACGACCCAGACCCATGACGACCACCAGCGTGGCCATCCCCGGCCACAGCAGGGGCCAGGCCGTGGTCATGGCCGGGCGGCGACCTGAATCGGATTGGCCAACAGGGGAGGTACTGACTGAGACGCCGCGGCCGGCACCGAGGCGGCCTGCGTACCGGGCTGGCCAGGCGGTGTCGTCGAGACATAGGTCCAGCGATTCCAGGCCGCCAGCACCGCCCTGGGATATTCAGGCCGACCCAGACTGCCGTTGTAGCGGCCCAGGGCCCGAAAAAGGTCGCCATTTTCGCGGTCGATGTAATGACGAAGAATGACGCACCCGTAGCGCAAGTTGGTGCGGGCATCGAACAGGCGTGAAGGATTGCTGTCACCGATGACCTCGGTCCAGAAGGGCATAACCTGCATGTAGCCACGCGCTCCCGCACTCGAGATGGCATGCCGGCGAAAACCGCTTTCCACCTGGATCAGGCCCAGCACCAGATGCGGGTCAAGGCCTGCACGCTGCGCCTCGTAGCGCACCATTTGAAGGAACTCGGTGCGTTCGAAGGCGGTGGGCTTATGACGTGCCGGCAGGCGCGAGGACATCTCGGCAATCCAGTCGGACTCCTC
>JBEELY010000343.1:0-6987 GCA_041167925.1 Pseudomonadota bacterium
CCGATGTCGCCCAAAGGACGTGGAAAGCGGGTCTGTAGCTGCAGGATCCCGATAAAGCCTGTGTTGACGCCCACGCCCTGCCCCCCTACCCTTGCGCACCAGATGCATGCGGTATTGTGCCGCCTGTCACTATTCATCTTGTATGTCGTCTTCGACGCGATCCTTGCTGACCGCGCTCAGGCGACCACCGGAGACCTCATATGAAAACCCTCCTTGCCGGCGCCGCCCTCGCTTTGGGCGTTTCGTCCCTTGCTGCTCAGACGCAGTGGAATCTGCCTGCGGCCTACCCTGCCGCCAACTTCCATACCGAAAACCTGGTGCAGTTTGCCCAGGATGTCGACAAGGCCAGCGCCGGCAAGCTGAAAATCACCGTGCATGCCAATGCCTCGCTTTTTAAGGCTCCCGAGATCAAGCGCGCTGTGCAATCGGGCCAGGCGCAGGTCGGCGAAGTGCTTTTGGTGAACTTCGAAAACGAGTGGCCCATCTTTGGACTGGACGGTATTCCCTTCCTGGCCACGGGCTACAAGGACGCCATGAAGCTCTATCAGGCGCAGAAGCCTGCCCTTGAAAAGAAGCTGGCCGACCAGGGCATGATGCTGCTCTTCTCCGTGCCTTGGCCGCCTCAGGGCCTGTACGTGAAAAAGGAAATCAATTCGGTGGCGGACATGCGCAAAGTGAAGTGGCGCGCCTACAGCCCCTCGACCGCCAAGATTGCAGACCTGATCGGCGCGCAGCCCGTAACCGTGCAGGCTGCCGAGCTGTCGCAGGCCCTGGCCACCGGCGTGGTGGAGTCCTACATGTCCTCGGGCTCTACCGGCTACGACACCAAGACCTACGAGCACATCAAGTACTGGTACGACATCCAGGCCTGGTTGCCCAAGAACGCCGTCTTCATGAACCGCAAGGCTTTCGACGCACTGGACAAAGCCACCCAGGACGCCGTGCTCAAGGCTGCAGCAACGGCCGAAACCCGCGGCTGGAAGATCTCCGAAGAAAAGAATGACTGGTACAAGAAGGCGCTGACCGAAAAAGGCATGAAGATCATGCCGTCTTCGGCCAAGCTCACGGGCGACTTCCGTCAGGTTGGCGGCATCATGCTCGAGGACTGGCTCAAGCGTGGTGGTGCCGAGGGCAAGGCCGTGGTCGATACCTTCCGCAAGTAATCGTTCCGCCGCCGCCGTGCGTCGCCTGCTCGATCTGATCTTCAATGCCGCCGGGGCTCTCGCGGCCTTGTGCGTGCTGGGTATTTTCCTGGTGATGCTCGGCGCGGCCGTCATGCGTGAGCTCGGACTACGCACCGGCGGAACAGATGACCTCGTGTCCTGGATGACCGCGGCGGCCGCCTTTCTGGGCCTGGCGCATACATTCCGGCATGGTGACTTTGTACGGGTCGGTCTGGTCATCGAAGGCATGTCTGCCGCCCGACGACGTCTGGCTGAACTGTTCGCACTGGCTGTAGCCGCCCTATTCACGGGCTACCTGCTGTTCTCGGTGGCTCTTTACGTCTTCAACGGCTGGCTCTACCAGGAAATGTCCAATGGACTGCTCGTGGTGCCAATGTGGATTCCGCAGCTGTCTTTCCTGCTGGGGGCCGCCTTGCTGTTTGTCGCCGTGATCGAGCAGTTCTGGCGCGTGTTGCAGCGCGAAACACCGGAGTATGTTCGGGCCGTGCAGGAACGGCACGCGCGCGGCGACTTCAGCGAAGACGTCTGATGGAAAGCATCGGCATTGCGGGCGTAGGCCTGTTTCTGCTCGTGGTCATGCTGATGCTGCTCGCGGGCGGCGTCTGGATCGCCATGACCCTTGCGATTGTGGGCTGGATCGGTATGGCGCTCTTTACCGACATGCAGCCTGCCCGCTGGGGCGAAAACCTCTTTGTGGCCATGTGGGGGTCGTCTGCTTCCTGGGAGCTCGCTGCCCTCCCGCTCTTCATCTGGATGGGTGAAATCCTGTTCAGAACGCGGCTGTCCGAGCAGATGTTCGAGGGCCTCGCACCCTGGCTCGGACGCGTGCCGGGGCGGCTGATGCACACCACCATTTTGGGCTGCGGCATCTTTGGCTCGGTCTCGGGATCGTCTGCAGCCACCTGCGCCACCATTGCCAAGGTGGCGCTGCCCGAACTCAAGCGCCGTGGCTATGACGAGCAGTTGGCGCTCGGGTCGCTTGCCACCGCTGGAACGCTGGGGATCCTGATTCCGCCTTCCATCACGATGGTGGTCTATGCAGTCGCGGCCGATGCCTCGATCATTCGCATCTTTCTTGCAGGCTTCATCCCAGGCGCGATCCTGATGCTGCTCTTTTCAGGCTACATCGGCTGGTGGTCTTTGCGCCATCCCGATCGCGTGCCCGCGCCTGATCCGGTGCCCGGCCTGCTCGAAAAGATCCGTCGCTCCGGACAGCTGATTCCTTGCGCCCTGCTGATCGTGCTTATCGTCTGGGTCCTGGTGGCTGGTTGGGCCACGGCCACGGAATGCGCAGCCTATGGCGTGTTGGGCTCGCTCGTCATTGCGGCAGCCGGACGCTCGCTGACTTGGGCGAGTTTTCGGGACAGCCTGATGGGCGCCACCCGGGTGTCTTGCATGATCATGTTCATCCTGGCCGGAGCGGCGTTTCTGACCAAGACCATGGCCTTCACCGGCATTCCACGACTGCTGGCTGAATCGGTGGCAGCCCTCAATTTGCCGCCTTATGCGCTGATCGCGGTTCTTGCTGTGGTCTATCTGATTCTGGGTACTGCGCTCGATGGCATCTCCATGATCGTGCTCACCGCCGCAGTGGTGCTGCCCATGATTCAACAGGCGGGCTTTGACCTGGTTTGGTTCGGCATCTTCATCGTGCTGCTGGTTGAAATTGCCGAGGTCACCCCCCCGGTGGGGTTCAACCTGTTCGTGCTGCAGAACATGACGGGCATTGACAGCAACCGCATTGCCCGGGCCGCGATTCCCTTTTTCATGATGCTCCTGATCTGCATCGCCCTGATCACGGCATTTCCTGGCATCGTGACATGGCTGCCCGACACCCTCATGGGACCCGATCGCTGAGGCAGCGTCGACCGCACTGCCCTCATGGACCTGCTCCGCACGCCCGCTCTATACGCCCTTGAGGCAAAAGCCTTGGCCAGGGAGGGCCCTGGCGTGCTGATGCATCGGGCTGCCAGCGCGCTGGCTTTTCATGCCGCCCGGATGCTCCGAGGTCTTCCTGCCCGCCCTGCAGACCACAGCCTTGCGCCAAACTCCCCCAGCGATCTGCGCGTGACCAGGGCATCCGCGCGCGAGCCGATCCAACCCTCGGTTCTGGTCTGGGCAGGCCCGGGCAACAATGGTGGCGATGCCTTGCTCGCCGGGCTGATCCTCGCCGAACAAGGGCACCGGGTGATCGCGGTGGATTTTTTTCCGCAGGCCCGCCGACCGGCAGATGCGGCGGCAGTCTTCCTGAAAGCTCAGACGCCAGATGCTGCGACAGGCCGAAACGCAAGGCTGACCTGGTGGCACGCGGATCAAGCCATCACTGCAATGAAGGACGATGAGGGCGCCTGGCTGATTCTGGATGGCCTATTTGGCATCGGATTAAAACGACCGATGAAAGCGCCTCTGACCGAACTGGTAGAGGCTGCAAACGCAAGAGATGCAAAGCGAGTTCAGATTCTGGCCGTCGACATTCCGAGTGGTCTAAACGCCGATACAGGCATGCCAATGTCGGATGTGGCTGTGAGAGCGGATCGGACGCTGACCTTCCTCGCGGACAAGCCGGGTCTGCATACCGGACAGGCTGCGCTATGGTGCGGCGAGGTTGTGGTGGATCTTCTTGGCTGCAATCTTCCGAGCAGCGCTTCTCTGGACATCGTTACAAGCGACCTTGGCAAAGCTGACGAAGGAAGCGCACACGCTGACAGCAACACGGCGCCAGCCAGCCAGCTACAGGGAAGCCTGTTTACGGAGCAAGACGCCCGGCCTCTGATACCCCGACGAAGCGGCGATGCGCACAAGGGCCGTTTCGGTGATCTGCTCGTGATCGAAGGTGCGCCTGCAACACAAGGCGCAGCGCTGCTCGTACTGCTCGGAGCGCAAGCGGTGGGGGCTGGTCGGCTTTATCTGGGCCAGGACAGGGTCGCCCAGGCGAGCGCCTTGCATCCGGAGTTCATGGCACGTCTGCTCAAGCCCGCAGACCCGGGCCCCGCCGATGCGGTGGTCATTGGATGCGGACTGGGTCAGGACGCCCGTGCGCAGTCCATGTTGAAAGAGATCCTGACCCTGGACATTCCTTGCGTGCTGGATGCCGATGCGCTGAACCTGATCGCCAGCGATATCGATCTCCACGTCCTGATCGAGTCAGATACACCTCGTGTGATGACCCCGCACCCTTTGGAAGCCGCACGCTTGCTGGGCTGCAGCGTCACCCTCGTACAGGCGGACCGGATCAGCGCTGCCCTTCAACTGGCACGGCGCTATCGCTCCACAGTCGTCCTGAAGGGAGCAGGCTCGGTCGTGGCCGACCCGCAGGGTCACTGGTCGATCAACTCCAGTGGAGGGCCTTTACTCGCCGTAGCGGGCACTGGCGATGTTCTTGCCGGCGTGATCGGTGGACTCTTGGCCCAGGGTCTTGCCCCCGCGTCGGCCGCGCGGGTGGGCACCTGGCTGCATGGTGCGGCCGCCGATGCGATGAGCGCCGAATCATCCTGGTCGGCAGGCATCGGGCTACCCGCCTCAAGGCTAGCTCAGGCGGTGCGGGAGCGGATCAATGCACTCTGTGGCGAGTACGAGCGGAATCACTAGCACTCTAGGGGCGATACGTTAGCGCCCTACTGCACCAGCCGACCGTTGTGCAGGCTGAGGGTGCGTTGGCAACGGGCCGCCAGCGCCCGATCATGGGTGACCAATAGCAGCGTGGCCCCTGCTTCCCGGTTGAGCTCGAAGAGGAGATCGATGATGAGCTCCCCGGTGGCGTGGTCCAGACTCCCCGTGGGCTCATCTGCGAGTAGCAAAGGCGGACGCGACGCGAAAGCCCGCGCAATCGCCACCCTTTGCTGCTCGCCCCCCGAGAGGGTGCGTGGATAGTGATTGGCACGGTCGGCCAAGCCAACGCGCTCGAGCCACTCGCGAGCCACACGGCCAGCATCGCTGCGGCCAGCCAACTCGAGCGGCAGCATCACATTCTCCAGGGCGGTCATGTGTGGCAACAAAAGAAAGGCCTGAAAAACAAAGCCCACATGACGGGCCCGCCATTGCGCACGGCCATCTTCGTCGAGGGCGAAGATATCCTGGTCCAGTGCAATGACCTTCCCATTGCTGGGTTCATCGAGTCCGGCGAGCAAACCAAGCAGGGTGGACTTCCCTGATCCCGAGGCGCCCACGATGGCCACGGTTTCACCCGCCTCGACCTCGAAATCAACATCCTCGAGTATCGTCAGCGAGCCGCCTGCATCGGGCACCTTGCGGCCCAAATCCTTGACACGAAAAGCATTCATGCGAACCAGTGTATCGAAGCCACAGTGGCAGCCAGAAGTTACCCCCGTCGTACAAGGGCCTCAGAACTCACCTGGCCTGAGTGGCACGACCGAATCGGCTCACTGCATGTCTGTACCGGAGAGTCTCCTGACGACGTCAGCCCGTCGGCAGACCGTTATGCGACTGGCCATCTTGCTGGCGGCAATCCAAATGCCTGGCCTTGTGCAAGCCTCGAGCCCTATTTCTTCCATTTTGATCCTGGGCGATAGCCTGTCCGCCGAATATGGCCTGCCACGCGGCAGCGGATGGGTGGCGTTGCTGGAACAGCGACTGCGCAAGGAAGGCAAAGAGCACCGGGTTATCAATGCCAGCATCAGTGGCGAAACTACGGCCGGGGGGCGCACTCGCCTGCCGGCTCTGCTCACCAAACACCAACCTCAGGTGGTCGTGATCGAGCTTGGCGGAAATGACGCCCTGCGTGGATTGCCTCTGGCCAGTACGGAAACCAATCTTCGCGAGATGATCAAGGCAGCTCAGGCCAGCAAAGCCCGTGTGTTGGTTCTTGGAATGCAGATGCCGCCAAACTACGGAGCGAGTTACGCACGTTCTTTTGAGGCGGTCTTTGAAAAGGCCAGCCGGAGCGAGCAAGCGTCGCTGGTGCCTTTCTTCCTGAAAAACATCGGCGAGAGAATCGAACTATTTCAGGCGGATCGGATCCACCCGAATGAGCAGGCTCAACCCCTAATGCTGGATAATGTCTGGCCTGCTTTGCGTCGCCTGCTGTAACCGAAGAATTGGGCGACGAGGGATCTGCCCCACAGGGGCAGATCCAGACGACATCGCTATTAGCCGATCAGGAACTGAGCGCGATCCTTACCATCGAGCCAGGTCGGGGCGCGGCCGCGGCCGGTCCAGGTTTTGCCGGTAGCGGGGTCACGATACTTGGGGGCCACTTTGCGGCCGGCTTGAGGACTGGCCGGACGACCCGCAGCCCTGGTGGCACCACCAAAAATATCAGACGCAGTCAGCCCGAATTCATTGACCAGGGTCATGACTTTAGCAACGGCGTCTTTGCGGGCATTACGACGGGTTTCTTCAATCTGACGGTCGAGGGCTTCACGCTGGGCCAGAAGATCCTGCAAGGTGCTCATGTTTCAATCCAAATAAAAAACAGGTTGACGGATATCACTGAAAATAAAGTAAGGCACGCACCTGAAAGTTAACCAAATCAGGTTATGAATCCAGGCGTGTCGAGAGCATAATTCTATCGGGTAGGCATTGCAATACCCTATTCCCGACGAACGTCTTAAATCTGAAGGCTGAAACGACCTCATCATGTCAGACGACCGGCAAATCTTTGTTCCTGAATCTTTCATTCAGATTTTCAAATCCGGGCGCCATGGTCGATTGACTGCAAGTCGCGAAGAAATCGAATCGCGATATGAATGGTGTGAGGATCTAGCGCAGATGCTGATCGAACCGAGCAAAGAAACTTTCTGGGCTATGAATCTTGACGAACCGACAGTTCTGGAGCGAACCATGC
>JBEELY010000392.1:0-3980 GCA_041167925.1 Pseudomonadota bacterium
GCGACATCGCCCAGATCGCCTGTCGCTCTGATCTCAGGGCCATCACCGCCACCATCTGCTGCAGGGTGAGGGCCGTAAACACCATGGTGCCGGCCTGCGCGGCATGATGTTCCATCGCCCAGGCCTGCAGCGCGAGCAGGGCGGCGGCGCCCGTTGCACCAATCAATCCCACCTGCTTCCAGAAGCGCGATCCCAGAATCGCCTCTGATGGCGAATCGGGTGGGCGGCGCATCAGATCCGGGCCCGCCTTTTCAGCGGCCAGGGCCAGGCCGGGCAGGCCATCAGTGATCAGGTTGATCCACAGGATCTGCACCGGCCACAGCAGCGGCGGCATGCCTGCCAGGGGCGCCGCACCAATCACCAGAATTTCAATGACATTGCCGCTCAGCACAAAGCACAAGAAGCGCTTGAGGTTGGCATGAATGCGCCTGCCTTCTCTAATGGCCAGCACCATGGTGGCAAAGTGATCATCCAGCAGCACCAGCGCAGCCGCTTCGCGCGCCACATCGGTGCCCGAGCGGCCCATGGCCACGCCCACATCGGCCTGCTGCAGGGCGGGCGCATCGTTGATGCCGTCACCCGTCATGGCCACGCGCTCACCGCGTGCCTGCAGGGCCCGCACCAGCCGCAGCTTGTGCTCGGGGCTCACCCGTGCAAACACCCGCACCTTCTCCAGCGCCTGCGCCAGGCCCGCATCCCTCAGGCCATCCAGCTCGCGGCCGCTTAACACCGGCGCGTCTGCATCGGCCAGGCCAATGGCCGCAGCAATGGCGCTTGCAGTAGACGGATGGTCTCCGGTGATCATGATGGGCACGATGCCCGCCGCATGGCACTGCGAAATCGCCTGCGGCACGCCCTCGCGGGGTGGGTCCATCAGCGCCACCAGGCCCAGCAGCGTGAGGCCTGATTCCTGAATCTCTGGCCTGTCCCTTGAATCACTCCTGCGCTGCGCCACGGCCAGCACCCTCAGACCCTGCGCGGCCAGGCGAGAGGCGGCCTGCAGAGCGTCTTCTAGACCCTCAGCTGGCCCCTCGCCACACAAGGCCAGCACCGCCTCGGGCGCGCCCTTGGTGATCTGCAGCCAGCGCCTTTCAGAATCCTGAGAGGCCTCATGCAAGGTGCTCATGCAGCGGCGCTGCGCATCAAAGGGCCACTCATTCACCCGTGGCCAAAGCGCCTGCGTGTCCGCCACATTCAGCCCGTTGTCTTGCGCGGCCTGGAGTAGCGCGATTTCAGTGGGGTCGCCGCGTGCTGTGCTCCCGAGCTGTGCATCATTGTTGAGCATTAGCGCCTGCCAGAAGGCCGCAGCAGTGCAGGTCTGCTCAGCGTCACCTGAGCCATCGCCCCCTGGCATCCACACCTGCACCACCTTCAGCTGATTGGCGGTGAGCGTGCCGGTCTTGTCGGTGCACACCACCGTGATCGAGCCCAGGCTTTCCATGGCCGACAGCCGCCGCACCAGCGCCTGCGAGGCCGCCATGCGATGCGCACCTAGGCTTAACACCAGGGTCATGGCGGCGGGCAGGGCCTCCGGAATGGCCGCCACCGCCAGGCTCACCGCAAACATCAGCAGCGGCAGCAGGGGCTGATTGCGCAGCAGGCCCGCCACCAGCAGGGCCAGGCACAGCAGCATCACACCCACCGCAATCTGGCGGGCCAGCCTGCGCAGGCGCTGCTCCAGCGCGGTGGGCGGGGCTACGGTGTCCTTGAGCATGGCGGCCACCTGGCCCAGGGCGGTGGCCATGCCCGTGGCCACCACCAGGCCGCGCCCGCGGCCAGCCGCTGCATGCGTGCCCGCATGGCCCAGGGTGCTGCGATCAGCCAGCTCGGTGGGCTCGGGCAGCCCAGGCTCGGCCTGTTTGCTCACCGTGACGGACTCCCCCGTGAGCGCCGATTCATCGGCCTGCAGCCCCGCGCACGCCAGCCAGCGCACATCCGCAGGCAGCTGCTGGCCCGCCTCGATCAGCACCACATCGCCCGGCACCAGGGCATGGGCAGGCAGCACCTGCTCGGTGCCCGCGCGAATCACCCTGGCCTGGGTCTGGGCACGCCGCTGCAGCGCCGCCAGGGCCTGGTCGGCCCGCCACGATTGCACGATCGAGACCGTGGCATTGATCAGAAGGATGAGGCCGATGGCCCCGGCATCCACCCATTCGCCCAGCGCGATGGATGCAGTGGCTGCAGCCAGCAGCAGGACCACCGACATGTCGGCCAGCGGAGCAGCCAGCCTGCGCCACAGCGAGGGCGCGCGCTCGGGGTGGAGCAGATTGGGGCCATGCCGGGCCAACCGCTGTTCGGCCTCGGTGTCGGTCAGGCCGAGCTCGGCATGCGAGGCTAGCCGGGCCACGCAGTCCGGCGCGCTCAGGGCATGCCAGGGCGTAGGTGCCTGAGGGTCTGAAGTGGCCGCTAGGGTCTCACACGTTTCAGTGACCTGCGACCCCTTTGAAAGGGCGGGGCGCCCAACACGCAAAGCACGTAGCGCGCGCAGAGCACGCCGAACAGTCAGATCAAGCAGCTCGAGCAGAAGGGCCTCCGGATCAGGCCTCCGCCACGCTGCTTAAAAAATCTGCTCAAAAAAAACGCCGGGCGCGGGCCCGGCGAGAGTGTGCGCGCCAAAGGCGCTACACGCGCCTCAGGAGGCAGCGGTGATGTTGGACGCCTGCTTGCCTTTGGGGCCTTGCACCACGTCAAACTGCACCTTCTGGCCTTCCTTGAGAGATTTGAACCCGTTCATCTGGATGGCACTGAAGTGTGCAAACAGATCTTCGCCGCCATCATCTGGCGTGATGAACCCAAACCCTTTTGCGTCGTTGAACCACTTGACTGTACCCGTCGCCATACCGTTGCCCATCCCTGAATCGATGTAGGTTTTTTGAACACTGCCGCAGCGAGTTCGAAAACCGTACCGCGACACTCGGCTATTTTTTGACGAAACGAGGGTCGCCGTCAAGCCAGCGTGTCATTTGTGCCTGTGAACTGTGGCGCTTGTGAAATGCGGTACAAGACCCCACTCACTGAATGCATGAACGTCTTGCGGAGGCATCACTTGTCGCTAGAATGGGACTCACATGGCCACACAGAACACGCCCTCGCAGGTCCTCGAACGTCAGGAGGCCAAGCTCAAGCCTCCTCCGATGTTCCAGGTGATGCTCCTCAATGACGACTACACCCCCATGGAGTTCGTCGTCGAAGTGCTTCAAAAATTCTTCGGAATGGGTCGCGAAAAGGCGACCCAGGTGATGTTGAAGGTGCACCGTGAGGGGCGCGGGGTGTGCGGGGTCTATCCGCGCGATGTCGCTGCCAGCAAAGTCGAGCAAGTCACCGAGTATTCACGCCAGCACCAGCATCCGCTGCAGTGCGTGATGGAGGAAGCATGATCGCGCAAGAACTTGAAGTCAGTCTGCACATGGCCTTTGTGGAGGCCCGTCAGCAGCGCCACGAATTCATCACGGTTGAGCACCTGCTGCTCGCCCTGCTCGACAATCCCACGGCAGCCGAGGTCCTGCGGGCCTGCGCCGCCAATCTGGACGATCTTCGTAAAAACCTCGGCAACTTCATCCGCGAGAACACGCCGGTGGTGCCTGGCACCGACGAGATCGATACCCAGCCCACGCTGGGCTTTCAGCGCGTGATTCAGCGCGCCATCATGCATGTGCAGTCCACCTCCAACGGCAAGAAGGAGGTCACCGGCGCCAATGTGCTGGTCGCCATCTTTGGCGAAAAGGACTCGCACGCGGTGTACTACCTGCACCAGCAGGGCATCACGCGTCTCGATGTCGTAAATTTCATCTCTCACGGCATTACCAAAACCCCGCAGCCCAAAGAGCCGCCCAAAGAAGAGCCCGCCGAGGCCGCCGAGGAGCAGCAGCAGGCCCAGCAGGGTGCGCTGGAGCAGTTCACCACCAACCTCAATGCCTCGGCCCGCGAAGGCCGCATTGATCCGCTCATCGGCCGCGAAGCCGAAGTGGAGCGTGTTATTC
>JBEELY010000395.1:0-3544 GCA_041167925.1 Pseudomonadota bacterium
TCTTGGCATCGAGATTGGACAGCGGCTCATCAAACAAAAAGACCTGCGGCTGGCGCACGATGGCCCGACCCATCGCGATCCGCCGGCTCGACATCATTGACCACACGATCTCCAATCAGGATCTGACCTGCCGAGATCTCTTCCAGCCCGGCCACCATGCGCAGCAGGGTGCTCTTGCCGCAGCCCGAAGGCCCCACGATCACGATGAACTCGCCGTCGGCAATCTCGGCACTCACGCCATGAATGGCGCGCACATTGGTGCGTCCGACCCGATAGTCCTTGATGACATCGCGAAAACTCAGGGCGCTCATCGCGCTGCCCTCATCACGGGCGCACAGGGGCGCCGAACAACTTGCTTCATGAGGCTCACTTTTCGGTCTCGACCAGGCCCTTGACGAACCACTTCTGCATGCCCAGTACGATGAGGGCCGGCGGCAGTGTGGCCAGCATGGCGGTGGCCATGATCACGTTCCACTCGTTGGCGGCATCACCTCCTGCGAGCATGCGCCGGATGCCCATCACGATCGGATAGCGGCTCTCATCGGTGCTGACCAGCAACGGCCAGAGGTACTGATTCCAGCCATAGATGAACTGGATCACAAAGAGCGCAGCGATGCTCGTCACTGAGAGCGGCAGCAGCACATCCTTGAAGAAGCGCAGCGGCCCGGCGCCGTCAATGCGGGCGGCTTCGGTGAGTTCGTCAGGCACGGTGAGAAAGAACTGCCTAAACAGAAAGGTGGCGGTGGCCGAAGCAATCAGGGGCACAGTCAGGCCGGCAAAGCTGTTGAGCAGGCCGAGGCTGGCGACCACCTCATAAGTGGGTGAAATGCGCACCTCCACCGGCAGCATCAGCGTGATGAAGACCATCCAGAAACACAGCGCCCGCCCCGGAAAGCGAAAGTACACGAAGGCAAAGGCCGACAGCAGGGAGATCACGATCTTGCCCACGGCAATGCAGACCGCGCTGACCAGACTGACCCAAAGCATGGGCGCCACGGGCGCAATCCGGCTGCCATAGCCGCTCTGACCTCCAAAGAGGGCCGTGCGATAGCTCTCGATCAGATTGGTTCCCGGCCACAGCGACATCGGTGCCTGCTGCACGATCTGCTCGGCGGTCTGGGTGGACGCAATGAAGGTGACCAGCAAAGGAAAGCCGACCACCGACACGCCGATAATCAGGACCACATGGGCCAGCAATGTTCCGAGAGGACGACGTTCAACCATCTCAGTACTGCACCCGCTTTTCAACGTAACGGAACTGGATCATGGTGAGCGCGATGACGATCACCATCAGCACCACCGACTGCGCGGCCGAGCCGCCGAGATCCAGTCCCTTGAAGCCATCGTGATAGAGCTTGTAGACCAGGATGGAGGTCTCCTTGCCGGGTCCGCCCTGAGTCGCCGCATCGATGATGGCGAAGGTATCGAAGAAGGCATAGACCACGTTGATGACCAGCAGGAAGAAGGTCGTGGGCGAGAGCAAAGGAAAGATGACGGTCCAGAACCGACGCCAGGGTCCGGCCCCGTCAATGGCAGCGGCCTCGATCAGGCTCTTCGGGATCGACTGCAGTCCGGCCAGAAAAAACAGGAAATTGTAGGAAATCTGCTTCCAGACCGCGGCCATGACAATCAGGGTCATGGCATGGTCGGCATTGAGCAGGTGATTCCATTCGATGCCGATGGAACGCAGGGCGTGGCTCACCACGCCTGCGGTCGGCGCAAACAGAAAGAGCCAGAGCACCCCTGCGATGACGGGTGCAACCGCATAGGGCCAGATCAGCAGCGTGGTGTAGATGCGCGAGCCACGGCTCACGCGATCCGCCATGGCGGCGAGCAAGAGTGCGATGCTCAAGCCGATCACGGCCACCAGGAGGGAAAACACGGCCGTCGTGCGAAACGAGGCCAGATAGAGCTCATCGCCAAAGAGCCTTGAGAAATTCTCCAGACCGACGAACTCGGTCGTGGTGCCGAACGCGTCCTGGCTCAGCAGGCTCTGGTAAAGCGCCTGTCCGGTCGGCCAGAAGAAAAACGTGAGCACGATCGCCATCTGAGGGGCGATCAGCAGCCAGGGCAAACCCCGGCTGCGGAACAGCACACGTTTTTCAACGGCCATGGGACAGGCGTTTGGTTAGGGGATCAGGCTCGGCCAGCGCGCTGGCCGATTCACCTCAGCCCTTGTTGGCCTTCTGGAAGCGCTCGAGCTGCTCATTGCCGCGACGGGTAATGGCCTCGATCGCTGCCTTGGGCTCCTTCTTGCCCGCCCAGACCTGCTCGAGCTCCTCGTCGATGATCGTACGGATCTGAACGAAGTTGCCCAGGCGAATGCCTCGCGACTTGTCGGTGGTCTTGCGGATCATCTGAGTCACGGAGACATCCGTGCCCGGGTTCTGCTTGTAGAAGCCCGACTTCTCGGTCAGGGTGAAGGCCGCCGTGGTGATCGGCAGATAGCCGGTGCCCTGATGGCTCTTGGCCTGCACCTCGGCATTCGACAGGTAGTCGAAGAAGGCCGCCACACCCTTGTACTCGGCCGGCTTCTTGCCCGACATGGTCCACAGGCTGGCGCCACCGATCACGGTGTTCTGCGGCACACCCTCGATGTCCGGGTAGTAAGGCAGCGTGGAGATGCCCGAGGCAAACTTGGCATTGCGCTTGATGTTGCCGTAGGCGGCCGACGAGCCGGTGTACATGGCGCACTCGCCCGACACGAAGGTGGCATCTGCCGCACCCGCACGACCCTTGTAGACAAACAGGCCCTGCTTGGACATGTTGGCCAGGTTCTCGATATGTCGCTGGTGCAGCGGCGTGTCGATGGCCAGGCGGGCATCCATGCCGTTAAAGCCATTGCGCTTGGTCGCAAACTCCACGTTGTGCCAGGCCGAGAAGCTCTCGAGCTGGGTCCAGCTCACCCAGGAGGTGGTGAAGGGGCACTTGTGACCCGAGGCCTTGAGCTTGGCCGCAGCGAGGGTCACTTCGGGCCAGGTGAGGGGCGGCTTGTCGGGATTCAGGCCAGCGGCCTTGAAGGCGTCCTTGTTGTAATGGAAGACCGTGGTCGAGCTGTTGAACGGAAAGCTCATCATCTGACCGTTGGGCGCCGTGTAATAGCCCGACACCGCAGGCACGTAAGCGGCCGGGTCAAATTTGAGCCCTGCATCGGCCATCAGCTTGGTCACCGGAACGATCACGTTCTTGCTGGCCATCATGGTGGCTGTACCCACCTCAAAGACCTGGAGGATGTGCGGGGCATTGCCGGCGCGGAAGGCGGCAACGGCAGCGGTCATCGACTCGTCGTAATTGCCCTTGAAGGTGGGCACAATCTTGTAGTCCTTCTGGGACTTGTTGAAGTCATTGGCCAGGCCATTGACCCATTCACCCAGGGCGCCGCCCATGGAATGCCACCACTGGATCTCGGTCTGGGCGGCCGCGGGAAGGGTCAGGGCGGCCGCGAATGCGGCGGCCAGGGCCGTCTTGATGTGTTTCATGGTCTTTCTCCTCATTGTTGTTCGCAGCCGGGATTTTGCCCAGCTCATGTGACTGTTTATTGTCG
>JBEELY010000050.1:0-3375 GCA_041167925.1 Pseudomonadota bacterium
TACAGGCCGGACAGGGCACGCAGAGCTTGCAAGGCACGCAGAGCGCGCAGGGCACGTCCTCGGTGAAGACGACCGCGACCAGCGCCATGCGCCCCGACCCCATCGTCGATCGCGCCTGGACATCCATTGAATGGACGCTCGCCCGGGCCCTGCGCACCTCGCGCTTCTGGTGGTTGGCGCTGGGCTATTTCAGCGGGCTGTTTGCCTGGTACATGGTCCAGGTGCATCAGACCAAGTACCTGGTCGAGATCGGGTTTGACGCCACCGAGGCCGCCTTCGCGCTGGGCTTTGTGGCGCTGGTGGGCATTCCTGGGCAGATCGCCCTGGGGCAGCTGTCGGATCGGGCTGGTCGCGAAATTGTCTGGACCCTGGGCTCGCTTGGCTTCGTGCTCACCTATGCCGCACTGATTGCCCTGCAGCAGCATCCGAGCCCA
Source organism: Pseudomonadota bacterium (assembly GCA_041167925.1). Lineage (GTDB taxonomy): Bacteria > Pseudomonadota > Gammaproteobacteria > Burkholderiales > Burkholderiaceae_E > UBA4615. The sequence goes on from JBEELY010000050.1 coordinate 435, forward strand.
GCGATCATGTGGTGCATGGTGATCGTTCAGGGCGCGCTGGGCTATAGCCTCACCTCAGTCTTTGGCGCGATTCCGCTGGAGATCTTCGAGGGTCCGCACTACGGCAGCATCTTTGGCACGCTGATGTTCGCCGCCATCAGCGGTGGTGCCGTGGGGCCGCTGGTGGCCGGCCTGGTGCACGACCTGACCGGCACCTACACCCTGGCCTGGTGGATGGGCATCGGCTCAGGACTGCTCGCCATGGTCTGCATCTGGATCGCTGCGCCCCGCAAGGTCCGGCTGGTGGCGGGGCAGGCTGAGCGCCGCGCAGCGCGAGCTTAGGCCAGCGCGGCCGCCGGGCTGCGTGCCGACTCCAGTTCCTGAGCGATGCCGGCGAGCAGTTCATAAGAACGCAGTCGGGCGGCATGTTCAAAGACCGTGCAGCTCACCATGAGTTCATCAGCCCCGGTGCGCTGCAGGAAGTCCTGCAGCAAGCCCCGGACCGTGTCGGGCGAGCCGACAAAAGCGCATTCGAGCATCCGATTGGCAGCCACCTTCTCGGCGGGTGTCCAGTAGCTGTCGATGTCGTCGATGGGCGGCGCAAGCAGGCCGCGCCGGTTGCGCACCATGTCGGTCACGCGTTGCTGATGGCTGGTAAACAGATGCTTGGCTTCGCGATCGGTATCGGCCACCAGCACACTGATGCAGGGCATGGCCCAGGAGCGCTCGAGCTGTGCAGAGGCCTTGAAGCGGGCGCGGTAGATGCGCAGGGCCGCATCGAGTTCGGCCGGTGCGAAATGCGAGGCAAAGCCATAGGGCAGGCCGAAGTGCGCTGCCACCTGCGCGCCATAGGTGGACGAGCCCAGGATCCAGATCGGAACATGCGTGCTTGCACCCGGTACGGCGCGGATGGCCTGGTCGGGCTGTGGGTCGGCAAACAGGTACTGCAGGGTCTGAATATCGTCGGGGAAATGCTCGGCCGCACCTGGATGTACGCGCAGCGCGCGCATGGTGAGCTGGTCGGTGCCGGGCGCTCTGCCCAGACCCAGGTCGATGCGGCCCGGATACAGCGAGGCGAGCGTGCCGAACTGCTCGGCCACCACCAGCGGCGCATGGTTGGGCAGCATGATGCCGCCCGAGCCAATGCGGATGCTGCGCGTGCCTGCGGCCAGATAGCCGATCACTACCGAAGTGGCTGAACTGGCAATCCCCACCATGTTGTGATGCTCGGCCACCCAGTAGCGCTGGTAGCCCCAGCGCTCGACATGCTGGCAAAGGTCGAGCGCACGCGGAAGGGCCTGCACGGGGGTTTCACCCTGGCGCACCGGCACCAGATCAAGGACGGACACCGGGATCATGATCAGCCCCTTTGAAGTCGTTCGTTTTGCGGGAACATCGCGCGCCGGGCCTCCTCATCCATCTCGGCCTTGAAGGCATGGCGCTGGCGCAGGGCTTCGACCGCAGCGGCGGCCGGGCGAGCATTGATTTCGTCAAGCAGACGCTTGAGGTGAGGGTATTGTCCCCACGGGTTCTCGATGCCCAGCACATAAGGCATCAGGCGCACCCAGCCCCACAGCGCCATATCAACGATACCGTAGCGCTCGCCCACCATGTAGCGGCGCGTGGCCAGATGGTCATCGAGGATCTTCCAGTGCCGATGGGCTTCGAAGTAATAGCGGTTCAGCGCATATTCCTTGGGTTCAGGCGCCGCAACCCGGAAGTGCACTGCCTGGCCCGAGTAGGGGCCGATGCCGCTGGCGATGAACATCAGCCACTGCAGCATCTCGCCGCGCTCGCGACTCGACAGATCAAGTGGCACGAAGCGGCCGGTCTTGTCGCCCAGGTAGAGCAGAATGGCATTGCTGTCGAAGACGATGTTTCCCTCGTCATCGATGACCGGCACTTTGGCATTCGGATTGATGCGCCTGAAGGCATCGGAGTGCTGCTCGCCCTTGCGTGTGTCAACAGGAATGGCCTCGTAGTCCATGCCCAGCTCTTCAAGAAGCAGGGCCACTTTCATGGGATTGGGGGCGAGGTTGTAGTACAGCTTGAGCATGAAGGTCTCCGGCGCAGACCGGGCTTCCGGAGCCAGAGGCCGGAGCGGCTGCGCAACGATCGTTGGTTTGATGAGTGTCGCACAAGGCATGGTGTCAGGACCCCTTCGTGAGCCGGCCTCGGGGGGCTTTGCCGTGGGTTGGCGGCAAACCGGACTACCATGCCGTACCGATTTTCAGGAGTTCAAACATGTCGACCCCGCACATTGCCGCCAAAACACCGTTTCCCGTTCAGGTCGAAGCAGGCAAGGATTACTGGTGGTGCTCCTGCGGCCAGAGCAAGCGCCAGCCTTTCTGCGATGGCAGCCACAAGGACACCGATTTCAGCCCCGTGAAATTCACGGCCACGGAAACCAAGACCGCCTATTTCTGCGGATGCAAGCACACCGGCAAACCGGTGATGTGCGACGGCAGCCACAACAAGCTCTGAGGCGTCGGTCGCTGCTCCAGTCGGTGCAGCCGCTGCAGTCACCGCAGTTCCAGCAGGCTACGCAGTCGCGGCCGCGGCAGCCGTTCAGTGGCCGGGCAGCCTGATCTGGTTGCTGCCCTCGCGCAGGTGCAGAACGAACTCGCGGGTGCGATCGATGCAGCCGCCCTGGTCATACACGCCGCGCGGATCGCGCGGCCGCTGCATCAGGCTGAGCACCTGTGCACAGGCCTGCTCATCGGCTAGAGTTTCGGCCACGCGGCGCTCCACTTCGGCCTCGTCGATCTGCACCTGACCCTTGTCGTCCTTCCAGGCCCCATGGCGCCAGTGATAAACCTCGACGCACTTGCTGTCGTAACTGAAGTGCGCGTTGGCCTTCCAGAAGTTGTTGAACTGGCCTGATCCGAGATAGATCACCCAGGAGCCTTCGTAGCCGGGCGCATCCGCTGAATGCGGATCAGGATTGCGAAACCATACCCGG
>JBEELY010000059.1:0-3429 GCA_041167925.1 Pseudomonadota bacterium
ATTGATTTGAGACTGCACACCTGCCACCGAATCAGGACTGGGCCCGGATCAGGCACTGCCTCGACTCATGCCTCAGGTGGGATCAGGCCTTGATTTTCACGTAAGTGCCAGGGGCCGGCTCGAGCGCGGGATACGCTGCATTGCCAGCACGCGCGGGCGCTTTGCGCTCTCGACCCTTGAAGCCCTCGAGCCAGTCGGCCCAGTCGGCCCACCAGCTCCCCGGACGTTCCTGGGCGCCTGCCAGCCAGTCTTCAGCCTCGGGAACAAGATCATCATTGCGCCAGTAACTGCGGCGATTCTTGCTCACCGGATTGATCGCCCCGGCAATATGCCCACTTGCGCCGAGCACGAAGCGTACCTCGTTGGAGAGCAGCCGGGTGGAGCCATAGGACGCCTTCCAGGGCACGATATGGTCCTCACGCGCGGCGAAAATGTAGGTAGGTACATCGATCGCGCTCAAATCAATCGGCTCGCCTACACAGGTCAGCGCATGAGGCACCCTGAGTTCGTTGTTGAGGTACATGTGCCTCAGGTACCAGCAATAGAGCGGCCCAGGCAGATTGGTGCCGTCGGCGTTCCAGAACAACAGATCGAACGCGGGGGGCGCCTCGCCCTTGAGGTAATTGGACACCACGTAGTTCCAGACCAGATCGTTAGGGCGCAGGAACGAAAATGTGGTGCCCAGATCCTGGGCCGTCATCAGTCCGGATTCCCCAATGGTCTGCTCGCGCCAGGCAACCTGCACCGGATCGATAAAAACCCCCAGGGAACCAGGCTCTTCAAAGTCGAGCAAGGTGGTCATCAGGGTAAGCGAGGCCACGGGCCGCTCGCCACGAGCCGCCAGCGCTGCCAGTGCGGTGGCCAGGATGGTTCCGCCCACGCAAAAGCCCAGCATGTTGATCGTGTCCGCGCCACTGATCCGCTGCACCGCATGGATGGGCGCGATCACGCCCTCCTCGATGTAATCGTCCCAGCTCAGACGGTCATGCTGCTTCTGGGCATTGATCCAGGACACCAGAAACACGGTATGACCACGCGCAACCGCATGCGCAACGAAAGAATTGTCGGGCTGCAGATCGAGGATGTAGAACTTGTTGATGAACGGAGGAACCAGCAGCAAGGGGCGCGAGCCCACGGTCGGGGTGCTGGGCGCATACTGGATCAGCTCCATCACCTCATTGCGAAACACCACCTCGCCTCTGGAGGTGCCCACGTTGCGGCCCACTTCGAAGGCGGCCTCATCGGTGATCGAGATATGGCCCTTGCCCAAGTCGGCCAGCATGTTGTCGATGCCCTTGCGCAGGCTTTCGCCACGCGTATCGAACAGGGCCTGCTGCGCCTCAGGATTGGTCGGCAGAAAATTGGCAGGCGACACCATGTCCAGCCACTGCCGCGTGAAGAACCGGATGCGGTCACGCGACTTTGCATCGGCGTCGACCGCATCAGCCATCTTTTGCAAAAAGTTGGCATTGAGCAGATACAGCGCGGCATTCCAGGCCAGCGGCACCGACTGTTGCCAGGCTGCGCCAGCGAACCTCTTGTCACCGAGCGCAGGAGCCTGCCCGGGCGGGGTGCTGATCATCTGCGACCAGAGCTTTTGAAGCTGGCTGCTGTACTCGTTCTGTAACGTGAGCAGACGGTCGGGGTCGATATGCACTGGGGTCTGCATGGCGCCGGCTGCGACAGCCGCCAGATCCTGCAGCGGTGAGGTCGGCGGCGTGCGCGTGGCTTTTTCGGCTGGCGCAGCAGACTTTGCACGCACAGCGCGTGGTGTTTTGGTTGCGCGGGACCCAGAGGTCGAGCGCCGGGAGCGGGCGGGCCGTTCGGTAGCCATGCATGCCTCAAAGCGTTTGGAAGACCCGGCGCCTGTGGGGGAATGCAGCCGATTCATCCGGGATGACCCGGTATTGTCGCAGTGCGTCAATTGTCTGTCCAACCCCATTTGGGATCAAGGCAGAAGATCCGTCGCGCACCGTTCCCGGCGTCTTACGTCAGGCTGACATCAAGTCCAACCCTTCTCGCGGCCCTTTCTCGCCTGCTCATGTACATCATTGCGATCGCCTGGATTTATGTGGTGCTCATGATGGCGCTGACCGAAGCCTCGGTCGTTGCCGGCATCTCCACCTTCGTGTTCTACGGGCTCGCGCCGCTGGCCTTGCTGCTCTGGCTGCTGGGCACACCGCAACGTCGGCGTGCTCGCAAGGCCAGAGAAGACGCCGAAGCTCTCGTTTCTGCATCACCGGCGGCCTCATCCCTCACAGAGACTTCGGACGCTTCAGAGAGCACGGCGCCACCACAGCCCTCAGCGCGCCAGCCAGATCAGTGAGGCCATGCGCCCGCTGACGCGGTCCCGCCGATGGGAAAAAAAGCGCACCGGATCATTCACGGTACACATCCCGCCACCGTAAACCGCAATGCCTCCGCAGGCCTGTAGGCGCTGCCGGGCGAGCTTTTCAAGATCCGCCAGCCACTTGCCCGGGGCCTTTGCGCGCGCAAAGGCCGAGAGGGCATTCCGATCGTGGTGTGCGAATGCTTCACGGACTTCTTCGCCCACCTCGAAGGCCTGCGGGCCAATGGCCGGCCCAAGCCAGGCGAGAAGAGGGGCCTGCGCGCCCAGCCGGGCGCGCATGGCGCAGACCGTTGCCTCAAGCACCCCCGCCTGCAAGCCGCGCCATCCCGCATGCGCTGCGCCGATGCAGTGACCATCCAGATCCGAGAAAAGAACCGGCAGGCAATCGGCGGTCATGATGCAAAGCGCCCTGCCCGCCTGTGTGCATACGGCAGCATCAGCGACGGGCGTTGGAGAGACAGGTTCAGCGCTCTGGCCCATCGCCTCATCGGCATTGAAGACCCGGGTGCCATGGATCTGCTCGAGCCACTGAATGGGCACCCCGACCACGGACCTCAGGCGATCCCGGTTGGTTTGGACGTCAAGGGCAGCATCGCCGACATGCATCCCGAGATTGAGTCCTCCGCGGGCGCCGCCGGCAAGCCCCCAGGCACCTTCGCTCACACCACCAGCACGCTGCGTCGACAGACAGCGGACCCGCACCGGAGCGGGCCAGAGGACCGGAATGCCGGTTAGGGGCGTCATGAACGCACTTCCTTGTGCAACAGGCCACCCACAGCATCCATCACCTTCTCGGCGCTCAAGGGTAGCTCGGGCAACACATTGCGGAAGTCTTCGGGCAGCGTGCTGCGAAACTGCAGGGCTTGTCCCGTCACCGGGTGATCCAGGTCCAATGCGATCGCGTGCAATGCTTGTCGATGGATCGCTGGATGAGCCCCCCCGCCATAAAGACCATCCGACACCAGAGGATGACCGGCCCAGGCCAGATGCACCCGGATCTGATGGGTGCGCCCGGTTTCGAGTCGGCAAAAGAGCAGGCTGATCCGGCTCCCGGATTGCACAGGATGCACATGGGTGCG
>JBEELY010000116.1:0-4523 GCA_041167925.1 Pseudomonadota bacterium
GCGTTCATCGGCGATGGCCACGATCTCCTCGCCCGCCGGAGGTACTTCGGACAGCCCCTGGATCTCGACCGGAATGGACGGACCCGCCTCGCCGATGGCCTTGCCAGACTCATCGAGCATGGCGCGCACCCGACCATAGGAGGAGCCGGCCAGCACCATGTCGCCGCGTTTGAGCGTGCCCGCTTGAACAAGAATTGTGGCCACCGGGCCCTTGCCCTTATCGAGTCTGGCTTCAATGACCAGACCCTTGGCCGGTGCCTCGACTGGCGCGGTGAGTTCGAGCACCTCGGCCTGGAGCAGCAGGTTCTCGAGAAGATCGTCAATGCCCTGGCCGGTCTTGGCAGACACGGGAACAAAAGGCGAGTCCCCACCGTAGTCCTCGGGTACGACCTCCTGTGCGACCAACTCCTGCTTGACCCGATCGGGGTTCGCTTCGGACTTGTCGATCTTGTTCATGGCCACCACGATAGGCACCTTGGCCGCCTTGGCATGATGGATCGCCTCGATGGTCTGGGGCATGACGCCATCATCTGCCGCCACGACCAGCACCACGATGTCGGTGGCCTTCGCCCCGCGGGCCCGCATGGCCGTAAAGGCCTCGTGACCCGGGGTGTCGAGGAAGGTAATCACGCCGCGCGGCGTTTCGACATGGTAGGCGCCGATGTGCTGCGTGATGCCGCCCGCTTCGCCAGAAGCCACCTTGGTACGGCGGATGTAATCGAGCAGCGAGGTCTTGCCATGGTCGACGTGACCCATGACGGTGACCACCGGCGGTCGGGGCAGTTTTTCGGCATCGTGATGCTCGGCCGACTGCTCAAGCAGAGCCTCGGGATCATCCAGTGCCGCTGCGATCGCGGTATGGCCGAGTTCTTCGACCACGATCATGGCAGTTTCCTGGTCGAGCACCTGATTGATGGTCACCATCTGACCCATCTTCATCATGAGCTTGATGACCTCGGCCGCCTTGACCGACATCTTGTGTGCCAGATCGGCCACCGTAATGGTCTCGGGTACATGCACCTCCCGGACGATCGCTTCGGCCGACTGCGAGGCGTGTTGCATCTGCTGTGAGCCGCGGGAGTCACGCGAGCCGCGGCCCTTGGGGCCACGCCAGCCGCCCACACCACCGCCCGCATCGCCGCGGGTCTTGATGGCCCGCCGCTTGGCGGCGTCATCTTGCCAGGTGGAAGAGAGGTTTTCGGACTTGACGTGCTTCTTGACGGTAGAACCTGGTGCTGGGGCCGTTGCTCCGGGCGCGGGACGCTGTCCGTCTGGTTTGGCGGCCGGCTTATGCAGCGTGCCGCTGGTCTTGGCAGCGTCGGTGGCTGCCGCTGCGGGGGCCGCCTTGACCACCGGCGCGGGCGGGGGCGCCTCAACCGGTTTGGGCGCGGGCTTGCGCGAGGCCGACAGCAGGCGGTTGATGGCCGCCGCCTCTTCCTGCGCCCTGCGACGAGCCGCGGTCTGGTTGGCTGCTTCTTCCTGGGCCTTGCGCGAGGCTTCGGCGGCAAGGCGCGCGGTCTCGGCCGCTGCGGCGAGTTGCGCATCGGCCTCACGCCGGGCCTGCTCCTCGGTCTGCTGGGCCTGCAGCTCGACCAGACGCTCCTGTTCCTTGCGGGCCTCTTCCTCGCGGCGCGCTGCTTCTGCAGCAGCCTCTTCGGCACGGCGCCGCTCTTCTTCAAGGCGTGCCTCGAGTTCGCGGGCTTCCTGCGCCTCGCGCTCGAGCGCCTCGCGCTGCTGGCGTTCGAGCTCCTCACGCTGGCGCTGGGCTTCGATTTCGTCGGGCGTCGGGCCTTGCGTCAGACCTGCAGGCTGGTGGGGCGCCTGCAGTTCCGCCTCACGCTGGACGAAGACGCGCTTCTTGCGCACCTCGACCTGGATGGTGCGGGCCTTGCCCGTTGCATCGGCCTGCTTGATCTCGGAGGTCTGCTTACGCACGACCGTGATCTTCTTCTTGGGCGCCTCGTCGGCACCATGGGCGCGCCTGAGGGCTGCAAGAAGCATGGCCTTGTCGGCTTCTGTCAGCAGATCGTCAGGCGAACGTTTATCTACGCCCGCCGAACGCAACTGCTGCAGCAGCACGTCAGCCGGCATGCGCAGCTCCGCTGCGAAACTGGATACGTTGGTGCTTGCCATTCAGTCGTTTTCCTGGTCAGGCTGATTCGTTCTCGAACCAGTGGGCGCGTGCCTTGATGATCAGATCCCGTGCGCGCTCTTCGTCGATGCCGGTGAGCTCGACCAGCTCATCGACGGCCAGCTCGGCCAGATCGTCTCGGGTGTGGATGTTGCCGTCGGCCAGTCGGGCCGCAAGATCACGATCCATGCCCTCCAGACCCAGAAGGTCTTCAGTGGTGGCGCCCAGCTTTTCTTCTTTGGCGATGGCCTCGGTCAGCAGAGAGTTGCGGGCGCGGTCGCGCAATTCATTGACCGTGTCCTCGTCAAAGGCCTCGATCTCGAGCATCTCGTTGAGGGGAACATAGGCCACCTCTTCAAGACTGGAGAAGCCCTCATCGATCAGGATGTCAGCGACTTCCTCGTCGACATCAAGTTTGCTCATGAAATGCTCACGCAGCGCCGACCGCTCGGACTCCTGCTTGCCCGCACTTTCTTCGGCGGTCATGATGTTGATACGCCAGCCCGTAAGTTCGGAAGCCAGACGCACATTGCGACCGCCCGTGCCAATCGCCAGCGCGAGGTTGTCTTCATCGACGACCACGTCCATGCTGTGCTTTTCTTCATCGACAACGATCGAACTGACATTGGCCGGAGCGAGCGCGCCAATCACGAACTGGGCCGGATCTTCGGACCACAGCACGATGTCGACCCGTTCACCGGCGAGTTCGCCCGTGACCGCCTGAACCCGTGATCCCCGCACACCAACACAGGTGCCGATGGGGTCGATGCGACGGTCGGTGGTGAACACGGCAATCTTGGCGCGAACGCCCGCATCGCGTGCAGCCGCCTTGACCTGCAGCAGACCCTGCTCGATCTCGGGCACCTCGAGGCGGAAGAGCTCCATGATGAACTGGGGCGCCGTGCGCGACATCATGAGCTGCGGGCCACGCCCTTCGCGATTGACCTTGCCGACCCAACCCCGCACGCGGTCGCCCACCCGGAGATTTTCTTTGGGGATCATCTGGTCGCGAGCCAGGCGTGCCTCGATCTTTCCGGACTCAATGACTGCGCCTTCGCGATCAATGCGCTTGATGGTGCCCGAGAGCAGGTTCTCTCCGCGGTCGAGGAAGTCATTGATGATCTGTTCCCGCTCGGCATCGCGGATCTTTTGCAGGATGACCTGCTTGGCCGCTTGCGCGCCGATCCGGCCAAACTCAATCGACTCGAGTTGCAGCTCGAGCCGGTCACCCACCTCGATACGCTCGGGAGGCTCCCCGTTTTCACCTTCTTCGAGCAGGCGCCAGACCCGGATCGCCTTGCCCTCGGCATCACGATCATCAAAATCAAAAGCCACCCGTTGCTTGCGGGCCTCGCTCAGGATCATCTGCAGATCGTGGTCCTCGAGTTCGCCGTCGGGCACCACCGACCAGACCCGGAAGGAATCATGGTCGCCTGAGTCGCGATCGATCTCGACCCGGACCTCGCAATCCTGGTTCAACTTCTTTTTGGTGGCCGAGGCCAGCGCGCTCTCGAGCGCCAGAAAAACCACCTCCCGGGCCACGCTTTTCTCGCGTGCCAGGGCATCGACCAGCATCAGAACTTCACGGCTCATGGCAAGCCTCCTAAAACTTGACCTTAGGCACCAGTCGGGCCCGGTCGACTTCATCCAAAGTAAACGACAGGCGCCGCACGGTCTCCGCGACGGGCGCCACTGCAGCAAGCTCAGAGGGCTCGGGGGACTGCTCGCCCGCGCCTGTCTCCAACGTGCTAATCACCTGAGCAGCCGCACCGGCTGCACTCGCCTTGCCGGCTTTGCTGCCCTTGGTCGCTTTGCTGCCCTTGGCCGCATTGCCACCTTTGCCACCTTTGGCAGCTTTGCCGCCCGGGGTCGCGGCCTCGGTGAGATCAAGAGCCCATCCCCCAGGCACATCGGGATCGCTGAGCAGCACGCCGGTAAAGTTGCGCCGTCCGGAAAGCGGCAGGCGCAACTTGAGCGTGATCTCATGCCCTTCAAAGCGCTGATAGTCTGCCGCTTTGTTCAAGGGCCGATCCAGACCCGGGGACGAGACCTCGAGGCGGGCGTAGTCGACATTGTCGACAGCGAACACATGAGTGAGCTGATGGCTCACTTGCTCGCAGTCTTCCATGCGGATGGGCTCGGCTTCAGTTCGATCAATGAACACGCGCAACAGGCCGCTGCCGGCGAACTCGAGTTCGACCAGCTCGTAACCCATGCCCTGCACGGTGCGTTCGATCAGTTCCTGAACAGGCTTCACATCCACCACGGGAAAAAAAAATGGGCCTGAACAGCCCATGGACGGTGTCGGCGCAAGGCAGACCCCGATAGCACACGCTTTTGAACGCCAGCCGGCTACAGAAAAGCAAGCCGGCCCCAGACCACACGAGGACAG
>JBEELY010000142.1:0-3659 GCA_041167925.1 Pseudomonadota bacterium
ATGGCCTACACCATTGTGGTGGCCGCCACCGCCTCCGAATCCGCGGCAATGCAGTACATCGCCGCCTACTCGGGCTGCACCATGGGCGAGTACTTCCGCGACCGCGGCGAAGATGCCCTGATCATTTACGACGACCTCTCCAAACAGGCCGTTGCCTACCGTCAGGTCTCGCTGTTGCTGCGCCGTCCTCCGGGCCGCGAAGCCTTCCCTGGCGACGTGTTCTATCTCCACTCCCGTCTGCTCGAGCGTGCCGCTCGCGTGAATGAGGAGTACGTCGAGAAGTTCACCAAGGGCGAAGTCAAAGGCAAGACCGGCTCGCTCACCGCTCTGCCGATCATCGAGACCCAGGCAGGTGACGTGTCGGCCTTCGTGCCCACCAACGTCATCTCGATTACCGACGGCCAGATCTTCCTGGAAACTGACCTCTTCAACTCCGGTATCCGTCCCGCCATTAACGCGGGTATCTCGGTGTCCCGAGTCGGCGGCGCGGCCCAGACCAAGGTCATCAAGAAGCTTTCGGGCGGCATCCGGACCGACCTGGCTCAGTACCGCGAACTGGCCGCATTTGCGCAGTTCGCTTCTGACCTTGACGATTCCACCCGCCGTCAGCTCGAGCGTGGCCGCCGCACTGTCGAGGTGCTCAAGCAGGCTCAGTATCAGCCCCTGCAGGTCTGGCAGCTTGCGGTCAGCCTCTATGCAGCCACCCGCGGCTACCTCGACGACCTTCCGGTCGAGAAAGTGCTGTCCTTCGAAAGCGCGCTCATCGATCACATGAAGTCGGCGCATGCCGCATGGGTGGATCGCATCGAGTCGACCAAAGACCTGTCGTCGGAGGATGAGGAGGCGCTTAAGCAGGCCATCCTGTCCTTCAAGAAGACCGGCGCTTTCTGATCACCTGAACAAGGGCTGTCATGGCTGGCTCACGCGAGATCCGCAATAAGATCAAGAGCGTCCAGAACACGCGCAAGATCACCAAGGCGATGGAGATGGTCGCTGCATCCAAAATGCGCAAGGCGCAGGACCGGATGCGGCATGCCCGTCCCTTTGGCGAAAAGCTTCGCAACATTGCGGCGCATCTGGCCAACGCCAACCCCGAATACCGTCATCCCTTCCTCACGAAGCGTGAAACGGTCAAGGCGGCGGGCGTGGTGCTGATCACTACCGACAAGGGCCTGTGCGGCGGCCTCAATACCAATGTGCTGCGTATGATCACGGGCAAGCTGCGCGAGCTCTCCAATTCGGGGGCTCAGGTGCAGATCACCGCCATCGGCAACAAGGGTCTGGGCTTCATGCAGCGGATCAACGCCAAGGTGGTGTCCCAGCTCGTGCAGCTTGGCGATACGCCTCACCTCGAACGGCTGATCGGACCGATCAAGGTTCAGCTTGACGCTTACGCCGCGGGCGAGATCGATGTTCTGTATCTGGCTTACAACCGCTTCATCAACACCATGAAGCAGGAGCCGGTCATCGAGCAGCTGCTGCCGCTCGACCCCGCCCGTCTGCAAGAGACCAGCCGCGAGTACTCCTGGGACTACATCTATGAGCCGGATGCACCAACGGTACTTGATGAGCTCCTGATCCGGTATGTCGAGGCCCTGATCTACCAGGCGGTGGCCGAGAACATGGCCTCCGAGCAGTCAGCACGCATGGTGGCCATGAAGTCGGCCTCCGACAATGCCAAGAAGGTCATCGGCGATCTGCAGTTGTCGTACAACAAGGCTCGCCAGGCCGCCATCACCAAAGAACTCAGCGAGATCGTCGGAGGCGCGGCGGCTGTCTGAGCCCCCGCCCCGCCTACATCCCGGCAATCCATACAACTCCATATTCAGCGAATCAACGAGGTTCCGACATGCAACAAGGCCAGATCGTTCAGTGCATCGGTGCGGTGGTCGACATTCAGTTCCCGCGTGATGCCATGCCCCGGGTCTATGACGCCCTGGTGCTCGCCGACGCAGGTGACAGCCTGGCCGAAACCGGCCTGACCTTTGAAGTGCAGCAGCAGCTGGGCGACGGCGTCGTCCGGACCATTGCGCTGGGTTCTTCAGACGGACTGCGTCGTGGCATGCCGGTCAACAACACGGGCGCTGGCATCTCGGTCCCGGTGGGCGAAGCCACTCTGGGTCGCATCATGGACGTGCTTGGCCGTCCGATCGACGAAGCCGGTCCGATCAAGACCGAAGAGCGCCGCGCGATTCACCAGCCCGCGCCCAAGTTCGCAGACCTCTCGCCTTCAGTTGAGCTGCTGCCCACCGGTATCAAGGTGATCGACCTGGTCTGCCCGTTTGCCAAGGGCGGCAAGATCGGTCTGTTCGGCGGCGCCGGTGTGGGCAAGACCGTCAACATGATGGAACTCATCAACAACATCGCCAAGCAATACTCGGGATATTCGGTGTTTGCTGGCGTGGGTGAGCGTACCCGTGAGGGCAACGACTTCTATCACGAGATGGAAGAGTCCAACGTGCTCGACAAAGTGGCCATGGTGTTTGGCCAGATGAACGAGCCCCCGGGCAACCGTCTGCGCGTGGCCCTGACCGGCCTGACCATGGCCGAGCGCTTCCGCGACGAGGGCAAGGACATCCTGTTCTTCGTGGACAACATCTACCGTTACACCCTGGCCGGAACCGAAGTCTCCGCGCTGCTGGGCCGGATGCCTTCCGCCGTGGGCTACCAGCCGACGCTGGCCGAAGAAATGGGCCGTCTGCAGGAGCGCATCGTTTCGACCAAAAACGGCTCGATCACCTCGATTCAGGCCGTGTACGTGCCTGCTGACGACCTGACCGACCCGTCGCCGGCAACCACCTTCGCCCACCTTGACGCCACTGTGGTGCTGTCCCGTGACATCGCCGCACTGGGCATCTACCCTGCCGTGGATCCTCTGGACTCCACCTCGCGCCAGGTTGACCCGCACATCATTGGCGAAGAGCACTACAGCATCACCCGTCGCGTACAGGCCACCCTGCAGCGCTACAAAGAGCTGCGTGACATCATCGCGATTCTGGGCATGGACGAACTCTCGCCCGATGACAAGCTCGCCGTGGCCCGCGCCCGTAAGATCCAGCGTTTCCTGTCGCAGCCTTTCCACGTGGCCGAGGTCTTCACCGGCTCGCCGGGCAAGTTCGTTCCGCTCAACGAAACCCTGCGCGGCTTCAAGATGATTGTCGATGGCGAGTGCGATGCACTGCCCGAGCAGGCCTTCTACATGGTCGGCACCATCGACGAGGCCTTCGAGAAGGCCAAGACCCTGAAGTGATCCATAGGACGACCGCACCATGAGCACCATTCACGTCGACGTGGTCAGCGCAGAAGAGTCCATCTTCGAGGGCGAGGCGGAGTTCGTCGCGCTTCCCGGCGAGGCGGGCGAGCTCGGCATCTATCCGCAGCACACGCCGCTGATCACCCGCATTCGCCCGGGTGCGGTTCGGATCAAGGTGGCCGGGCAGGCCGCTGAAGAATTCGTGTTCGTTGCTGGCGGCATTCTTGAAGTGCAGCCCAACCGGGTCACCGTGCTGGCGGATACCGCCATCCGCGGTCATGACCTCGATGAGGCCAAGGCTGAGGAAGCCCGCAAGGCGGCCGAAGAAGCGCTGCAAAACCGCAACGCCGACATCGACTATGCCAAGGCTCAGGCTGAGCTGGTCGCCGCCATGGCGCAAATCGCG
>JBEELY010000037.1:0-13557 GCA_041167925.1 Pseudomonadota bacterium
CGCTGGAAAGACGTTCAGGACAAGCTCAAATACCTCGAAAAGTGAGGGAGCAGGTCCCCGAATCACCCAGGGGGCCGATCCCCGAAGGTCTGCATGCCAGGGAGGGCCTTGCGCGCATCGACGCGCAATTCCTCGCCCATCTAGAGAAGCACAGCGCCGACCTGCATTCCAGGTTGCTCACAGCGCGCACAGTGACCGATGCTCTGGACCGCGGCGAAGCCTCGGCCCTCATGCTGGCCCTGGGTGCGCCGCTTGAGGACTTTCTGCTCCAGTGTTTTGACCTCGCCTCTGAGGTGCAGGCATCACGGTCACGGCATGCCGATTTCGAGGCGATCTACCGCGTCAAATGGAAGTTCGTGCGCCGGCAGGCCGTGCTGGCTGTGGCCCCGCAGGCGCTTGAGGATTTTGATGCCGATGGCGCGCGGCAGACGCTGCTGAGCGCCATTGCCACGCAGACCCCCCACTCGGGCGCCACTGCAGGTGCCTTCGCCACCGCCGCCGGCACCTCGTCGGGCACCTCGGCAGCGACAGACAGGCTCAAGGCGCCCAGGGCGGTCTTTGACGAAGCCGACTTCGCCCGCGCCGTGCTCGCATGGCAGGCTGATCCTGCCCGGGCCGACCTGCTCGAACTGGCGCGCCTGTACAGCGCCTGGGCGGCCAGCACCCCTGCAGGCCAGGCCCTGCATGCCGACTCCATCCTGTTTCGCCTGCCTGCGGGCCATGACCCGGCTGCACAGGCGGCCAGCCTGCCCCGTGAACAGCCGACCGGCTTGCCGCAGGCGGTCGTCCGCATCTATCCACGCAGCCCCCGACTGGGCCCGGCCGATACAGCCTTTGCCCTGACGGACGCCGGCACCGATACCGCAGGTGCCCTGGACCAGACCCGCTACTGCCTGATCTGCCATCGCAATGGCACCGACTCCTGCAGCCGCGGGCTCAACGCGCAACACACCGGTTGCCCGCTCGGCGAGCGGATCTCGGAGTTCCATGCCCTGCGCAATGAAGGGCTGCCGATCGCGGCCCTGGCCATGATCACGCGGGACAACCCCATGGTGGCGGCCACGGGGCATCGCATCTGCAATGACTGCGTGCAGGCCTGCGTGTTCCAGTCCCAGACCCCGGTCGATATTCCGCAGGCCGAAACCCAGACCCTGCGCGAAGTGCTGGCCCTGCCCTGGGGTATCGAGGTCTACGACCTGCTCACGCGCTGGAATCCGCTGAATTTTCATCGACCGCTGCCCCTGCCTGATAGCGGTCGCAAGGTGCTGGTGGTGGGCGCAGGTCCCGCCGGCATGACGCTCGCCCACCATCTGCTGCAAGACGGGCATACCGTGGTGATGGTCGATGCCCTGCGTATCGAGCCTTTGCCCGAGGCACTGCGCGACCTTCGGGCGCCACTGCGCGAGACCACCCTCTTTGAGGGCCCCTTGCAGGAGCGCACGCCTTCGGGCTTTGGCGGTGTGGCCGAGTACGGCATCACCGTGCGCTGGAACAAGCATCGCCTGGACCTGCTGCGCCTGCTGCTTGAACGTCGCGAGCGCTTTACCCTGATCGGCGGGGTGCGCCTGGGCAGTAGCCTGGGCGTGCAAGACGCACTGGACCTGGGCTTTGACCATGTGGCCCTGGCCGTGGGCGCCGGGCGTCCGCACCTGCCCGATTGGCCACAAAGCCTGGTGCAGGGCGTGCGGACCGCCAGCGACTTCCTGATGACTCTGCAGCTCGAGGGCACAGCGCGCGAGGACAGCCTGGCCGCGCTGCAGCTTCGCCTGCCGGCGGTGGTGGTGGGCGGCGGCCTCACGGCCCTGGATACCGCCACCGAGCTGCAGGCCTGGTACGTGGTGCAGGTGCTTCGCTTTGCCAGGCGCCACAAGGCTCTGGTAGCGCTGCAGGGCGCGCAGGCCGCCACCGCCCAATGGACCGCCCAGGACCACGAGACCGCCGAGGCGTTTCTGGCCCATGCCCAGGCCATCGAAGCCGAACAGGCCCGGGCCCAGGCCGCCGGCCAGGCCCCCGACCTCAAGCCTCTGCTGCGTTCCTGGGGCGGAGTCACCGTGCTGTACCGGCGCAGCCTGGCCGAATCACCCGCCTGGCGCACGAATCCGGCTGAAGTGATGCATGCCCTGGACGAGGGCATCAGCTTTGCCGAAGGGGTGCAACCGACGCACTTCGAGACCGACCGCCATGGCGCGGTCACAGCCGTATGCGCAGGGGCTCAGCACTGGCCCGCGCGCAGCGTGCTGCTGGCTCTGGGTACCCAGCCCAATACCGGGCTGGTCGACGATGAACCCGGTTTACGCAGGGAGGGCCAGTGGTTTGCCCTGCAGGGCGACACGACCTTTCCTGTGCTGCTGGCCGACCCGCCTCAAGCCGCTCCCGATCGCTGCCGCCGGCTCTCGGTCTTTGGCGATGCTCATCCCCAGGGCGCAGGCAGCGTGGTCAAGGCCATGGCCTCGGCACAGAAGGGCTGGCCCGTCATTTCCAATGAGCTCGAGCAGCGTGAGGCCCGAAGCCGCCTGGCTGCCCCGGACTTCATCGCCACCGTGCAACAGGCGCTCAGCGCGCAGGTGGTGTCAGTGATCGAACTTGCGCCCGGCATTGTGCAGGTGGTGGTGCGCGCGCCACTTGCCGCGCAACGCTTTCAGCCCGGCCAGTTCTTCAGACTGCAAACCTTTGAGCAGGACGCGCCGCGCGTGCAGATGCAAGGGCTGTCGCTGCGCCTGGCCATGGAAGGCCTGGCCCTGACCGGAGCCTCATCGGATCCTGAGGCCGGCACGATCACGATGGTGGTGCTCGAGATGGGTGCCTCAAGCGATCTGTGCCGTGGTCTCAAGCCGGGGCAGGCGGTCGTGCTCATGGGCCCCACCGGCGAACCCACCGACATCGTGCCGCGCCAGACCGTGGTGCTGGCGGGCGGAGGGCTAGGCAATGCCGTGCTGCTGCCGATCGGCGCGGCCCTGCGCGCTGCGGGCTGCCGCGTGCTTTACTTTGCGGCTTACCGCAAGCCGCAAGATGTCTTTCATCGCCAAGCCCTCGAGGCCGCTGCCGATACGGTGGTCTGGTGTTGCGAAGCCGCGCCCGGCATTGCGCCCGAGAGGCCGCAGGACCGCGCCTTCACTGGCAATGTGGTTCAGGCCCTGCAGGCCTGGCAGGCGGGTGTGCCCTTGCTGTGCAGCAACGGCAGCGCCGAGCCCGCGGGCCCGGACGGTCGCACCATGCGCCCCATCCGCTTTGAAGAGGTCGATCGCCTGCTGGTGATTGGGTCGGACCGCATGATGGCCGCGGTGGCTCGGTCCCGACAGGACAGCCTTGGCGACAGCCTGGGCCGACCCGAGGTGGTGGCGCTGGCCTCGGTCAACTCGCCCATGCAGTGCATGATGAAGGGCATCTGCGGCCAGTGCGTGCAGTGGCTGACCGACCCGGTCAGTGGCCAGACCCGCGCGGTATTTACCTGCGCCCAGCAAGACCAGCCCCTGGACTGGGTGCGCTTTGACCATCTGGCCGCCCGGCTGGGCCAGAACCACCTGGCCGAGCAGCAGACCAGAATTCTGCTGCGTTGCACAATATCCGGGGTCGGACGATAATCCGGGATTCCTTCCTACGGAGCAGCCCGCCGTGCTCTATCAAGTCCGAGAAGCGCAACGCGCCGTCCTGAATCCGCTGTCGAGCTGGGCCGAAGCCATGAGCCAGCTCTATGCGAATCCGTATAGCCCCTACGCGTATGCCCCATTTGCGCCCCGCGTGGCCGCTGGTTTCGAGCTGCTCCATCGACTCGGCAAGGAATACGAAAAGCCGGCCTGGAATCTGCCCACCACCACCATCGATGGCCATGAGGTCTCGGTGGTCGAGCGCATCGAGGTCAGCAAGCCCTTCTGCCGCCTGATCAAGTTCGAGCGCCTCATGCCCAGTGCGCTGGCGCGCCGCAAGGCCGATCCGGTGGTGCTGCTGTTTGCACCGCTGTCGGGCCACCATGCCACGCTACTGCGCGATACCGTGCGGGCCCTGCTGCCCAACCATCAGGTCTATGTCACCGACTGGCTCGATGCCCGGACCGTGCCGATGTCGCATGGCCCCTTCCACCTGCACGACTATGTGGCCTATGCCATCGAGTTCATCCGACACCTCGGGCCGCAGGTCCATCTGATCTCGGTCTGTCAGCCCACGGTGCCGGTGCTGGCTGCGGTCTCGATGATGTCCACCCTCAAGGACAGCCGGCTGCCGCGGTCGATGACCATGATGGGCGGCCCGATCGATACCCGCAAAAGTCCGACGGCCGTGAACAACCTGGCCACCGAGAAGTCCTTCGATTGGTTCGAGCGCTCGGTGATCTATCGCGTGCCGGGCAAGTACCCGGGCGCGGGCCGTCGGGTGTATCCGGGCTTTTTGCAGCATGCTGGCTTTGTGGCCATGAACCCGGGCCGGCATGCCGAATCGCACTGGGACTTTTACATGCAACTCGTGCGCGGCGACGATGACGATGCCGAAGGCCATCGACGCTTTTATGACGAGTACAACGCCGTACTCGACATGCCCGCGGAGTATTACCTCGACACCATTCACACGGTGTTTCAGGAGCACAAGCTGCCCCGGGGCGAATGGGTCATGCCCTTCGAGGGCAAGCAGCTTCAGGTCGCGCCTCAGGACATCCGCAAGGTGCCGCTGCTGTGCATCGAGGGCGAACTCGACGACATCTCGGGCGTGGGTCAGACCAGCGCTGCACTCGATCTGTGCACCAACCTGCCCGCGGCTGACAAGCACTACATGCTGGCCGAAGGCGCCGGTCACTACGGCATCTTCAGTGGCCGTCGCTGGCGTGAGGTGGTGTGCCCCAGGATCGGTCAGTTCATGCGCGCGTCGGCCTGACACGGCCCCGCGCACATCCGCATGACGCAGACCCTCACGCCCTCGCAAGGCGAGGCCGTTGCGGCAATCGACGACCTGCTGCCCCAGACCCAGTGCGCTCAGTGCGGACACGGCGGCTGCCTGCCTTATGCACAGGCGATCGTGCTGGAGCAGGCGCCAATCAACCGCTGCCCCCCAGGCGGTGAAGCGGGCATTGCCCTGCTCGCGGCGCACACTGGGCGCGCGCCGTTGCCGCTAGATCCGGACTGCGGTACGGAGCGACCCCGACAGGCCGTGCGGATCGTGGCCGAGCTGTGCATTGGCTGCACCAAGTGCATTCAGGCCTGTCCGGTCGATGCCATCGTAGGTGCGCATCGGCGCATGCATGCGGTGATCACCGAGCTGTGCACCGGCTGTGACCTGTGCATTGCGCCCTGTCCGGTGGACTGCATTGAGCGTATTCCTGCACAGGACACACCCGCCTGGGATCGCCCGCAGGCGCGGGCCGCGCGTGAGCGCTATCAGCGCCGCGCCCTGCGGCTGCAACGGGTCGCCACCGAGCAGCAGGAGCGACGCGAGTCTCGCGCCCGCCACGATCTGCAGGACACAGCGCTCGATGCCCGCAAGCGCTCTGTCATTGAGGCCGCACTGGCAAGGGCACGCGCTCGCCGGAGCCCTTCGGCATGAGCCGGCGGGGCATGGGGCCGGCCGCCCGGCAGGTCATGTTCGAGCGGCTGCGAGAAGCCAATCCAAGCCCGACCACCGAACTCGAGTTCAATTCGCCCTTCGAGCTGCTGGCCGCCGTGCTGCTCTCGGCCCAAGCCACCGACAAGAGCGTCAATGCCGCCACGCGCAAGCTTTTTCCGGTCGCCAACACGCCGCAGGCCTTGCTCGCGCTGAGCATTGATGGGCTCGAGCCCTATCTGCGCACCATCGGCCTGTACCGGTCCAAGACGCGCCATCTGCTGCAGACCTGCCAGATCCTGATCGAGCAGCATGGCGGCGAGGTGCCTCGCGAGCGAGAGGCCCTTGAGGCCCTGCCCGGAGTGGGCCGCAAGACCGCCAATGTGGTGCTCAACACGGCCTTCGGTGAGCCCACCATGGCGGTGGATACGCATATCTTCAGGGTCGCCAACCGCATGGGACTGGCACCAGGCAAGACCCCCCGAGCGGTTGAAGACGGCCTGCTCAAGCGCATTCCGGGCGAGTTTCTCAAGGATGCCCATCACTGGCTGATCCTGCACGGCCGCTACATCTGCAAGGCACGCACGCCCGAATGCTGGCGTTGCCCGCTGAACGATCTGTGCACTCACCGACCCAAGACCGAGGCACCCCATGTTTAATCCCGGTCGTGATGATGTCCGGCGCTTTTTTTGCGAAGCCTGGACGCAGCGCCATGCGGGCTGCGTGCCAACACCGCTACAGAGCATTGCGATCGACTGGATCCGCCTGCATCCGGAATATCACGCCCTGCTCGATCAGCTGGACGAAGCCCTGGCTGCCGAGTTCAGCCCGGAGGCGGGGCGCGAAAATCCTTTTCTGCATCTGAGTCTGCATCTGTCTTTGGTGGAGCAGCTTCAGATCGACCAGCCACCGGGCATTCGCGCGGCCTGGACCGGTCTGCTTGCAAAGAGCCGCGATGAGCATGAGGCGGCGCACCGCGCCATGGACGCACTGGCCACCACGCTATGGGAGGCGCAGCGCTCGGGCATGCCGCCCTCCAACGAGGCTTATCTCGAACGGCTGCAGCGTGCTGCCGCCTGAGCAAGCCGTGCCCGAGGTCTGAGCATTCTCAAGTACACCTGAGTCCAAGGACAGCTCTGTTACCCTGCTTTCAACTTCGCCAATGGTTTCTGCCGTGATAGGACGTCTGATGCCCCGCAGGGGCCGCTTTTTTGATCTCTTTAACCAACATGCCGATCGCATCGTTGAAGGCGCAGCGCATCTCGTCAACCTGATGGAGAACTATCAGGATCCCGCCGTCAGGCAGAACGAACTCAAAGCCATCGACGAGATCGAGACTGCCGCTGACCGGATCACCCACGAGACGATTGCGCTGCTGCACAAGACGCTGTTTACGCCCCTCGATCGGGACGACCTGCACAAGCTGATCTCCAGCATGGATGACATCCTGGATCTGACCCAGGACGTGGCCGAATCCGTGATGCTCTACGATATCCAGAGCATCACGCCCGAGGCGATCCAGCTCGCATCGCTGGCTCAGATGTGTGCCGTACGGGTTCGCGATGCCGTCACCATGCTCTCGCACATGAGCAATGCCGGAGCGATTCTGAAGCTGTGCAAGGACATCGACCAGCTTGAATCGGATGCCGACCGGGTCATGCGCTCGGCCATGTCCAAATTGTTTCGCAACGAGAGCGATGTCCGGCAGGTCATCAAGTTGAAGGCCATCTACGAACTGCTGGAAAGCCTCACCGACCGCTGCGAGGATGTAGCCAACATCCTTCAGGGTGTGGTTCTCGAAAGCGCCTGAGCAAGTCCCTTCGGTGCGCCCTGCCCCCGCATCCCCCCAGCTCTGGCTTGAGTTTCCGCCCATCGACCCCACCGGCACGCGCCGGCTGCTGGTCTTTTTGCATGATCAGGGTAGTTCGCCCGAGCGCTTTGCTCCGGTAGCCATTGCCTGGCAACTGAAATTTCCCGGTGCCACCGGCATCGTCCTGCAGAGCGCACAACGCTTTGCAGATGGCAGCAGCTGGTTCGACGACCGCCTCAATCGTGCGCTTGAAGGTCGGCTCGATGATCGGCTCAATCAACGGCGCGATGATCGCGCAGCACGCATTGAGGCCGCCCGGGATCAGGTGGCCGGGCGGATTGAGCAACTCCAGCAGAACAGCGGTCTGGGCCCTGAACGCACGGTGGTGATCGGGCATGGCCAGGGCGGTCTGCTGGCCCTTGAGCTTGCTCGCACACCGATGGCGCCTGCGGCCATTACTGTGGCTTATGGGGCGCGCCTGGCCAGCCCGCTACTCGAGGGGGACTGGCTCTCGGGTACGGTGCATCTCATTCATGGTGCTTTTGACAGCATCGTGCCTGCAGTGCATGCGCAGCAGGCGTTTCGCGGCATGCAGGCCCTGGGGGTCAATGCCAGCCTCGACCTTCTGGAGGACGAGGCCCATGGCATCGGCCAGGGCCTGGTCAACATCGGCACCCTTCGCGTGATGCAGACCGTCTTCAGAGGCCGAAGCCCCCGGCGGGTCAGCGGCTCTGAGCCAGGCCCATCGAACGGGCGATCACTTCCTTCATGATCTCGTTGGTGCCGCCGTAAATGCGCTGCACCCGAGCATCGGTCCAGGCCCGCGCCACCGGATATTCCTGCATGTAGCCATAGCCACCATGCAGCTGCACGCATTCGTCGATCACCTTGCACTGCAGGTCGCTGCACCAGTACTTGGCCATCGAAGCCGTGGCGGTATCGAGCTTTTTCTGCATGAGCAGCTCGATGCAGCGGTCGACAAACACCCGCGCCACCTGCAGCTCGGTCTGCATTTCAGCCAGCTTGAAACGGGTGGTGTGAAAACTTGCGACGGTGGTGCCAAAGACCTTGCGGTCTTTGGTGTAGGCCAGGGTCTCGTCGAGCACGCCCTGCGCGGCGGCAATGCCCGAGATGGCGATCTGCAGGCGCTCCCAGGGCAGCTCCTGCATCAGGTAAACGAAGCCGCGATTGAGGTCGCCAAGCAGATGGGACTTGGGTACCTTCACATCGTTGAAGAAAAGCTCGGAGGTGTCCTGGGCCTTCATGCCCGACTTCTTCAGGCGCTTGCCCTTTTCGAAGCCGGCCATGCCGCGCTCGACCAGCAGCAGGCTGGTGCCCTTGGCGCCCGCTTCCGGATTGGTCTTGGCCACCACGATCACCAGGTCGGCATGCCAGCCATTGGTGATGAAGGTCTTGGAGCCATTGAGAACAAAGTGATCGCCGCGATCGACCGCAGTGCTCTTGATGCCCTGAAGGTCTGAACCGGCCGCGGGCTCGCTCATGGCGATCGCGCCGATCACCTCGCCACGGGCCATGGCCGGCAGGTATTTCTGTTTTTGTTCCTCGGTGCCGTAAGACAGGATGTAGGGCGCCACGATCTCGTTATGCAGACCAAAGCCCAGGCCGGTGTAGCCCTGGCGCGCGATCTCTTCGAACATGGCGACCGAGTAGAGCTTGTCGGCATCCGAGCCGCCGTACTGCTCGGGCATGGACGGGCACAGCAGGCCGTTTTCGCCGGCCTTGAGCCAGACATCGCGATCGACATAGCCCTGCTCTTCCCAGTCAGCATGGAAGGGCGCGACTTCCTTTTCCAGGAAGCGGCGAACGGTATCGCGATACTGTTCGTGGTCTTCACCAAAGACGGTACGTTCGATGCTCATGGTCTCTCCCCTTGTATTGGCGGTCAGTTCAGGCTGACATTGTAGGTGCTGGTGGGCAGGTCAAAGCATGTGCTGGCGGGCGGGTCAAAGACCCTTGAAGGCCGCGCGTGCGCAGGCAATCGTGAAGTCCACTTCGGCATCAGAATGTGCCGACGAAAAGAAGAAGGCCTCTACCGGCGAGGGCGGGAAATACACCCCCGCCTCAAGCATGCGGTGATAGAAGGCCTTGAAGCGCTCGACATCCTGGGTCATCACTTCGGCATAGCTTTGCGGTGGCGTGGCCATCATGTAGATGCCCGCCATGGTGCCCATCTGCTGGGTGGAAAAGACCACACCCGCCTCGGCTGCAGCCTCCCGCATGCCTTGCAACAGGCGCGACAGACGCGCGCTCACGGCCTCATAGAACCCGGGCATGCTGATCAGCTCGAGCGTGGCCAGGCCCGCGGCCATGGCGATCGGGTTGCCCGAGAGCGTGCCTGCCTGATACACCGGCCCCAGGGGCGCCATGAGGTCCATGATGCGGGCCGGGCCGGCAATAGCACCCACCGGCATGCCGCCGCCGATCACCTTGCCGAAGGCGCTCATGTCGGGCACCACACCACTGACCTGCTGCATACCGCCCAGGGCCACCCGGAAGCCGGTCATCACTTCATCAAAAATCAGCAGCGCGCCATGCTCGGTACACAGCGCGCGCAGGCCCTGCAAAAACCCGGGCTTCGGCAGGATGAGGTTCATGTTGCCGGCGGCCGGCTCGATCATGACGCAGGCCACTTCCTTGGGATGCGCCTCGAGCAGGCTGCGCACGCTGTCCAGATCATTGAACTGCGCCACCAGGGTGTGTCGGGCCAGGTCTTCGGGCACGCCCGCCGAACTGGGTTGACCAAAGGCCAGCGCGCCGCTTCCGGCCTTGACCAGCAGGCTATCGGCGGTACCGTGGTAGCAGCCTTCAAACTTGATGATCTTGGTGCGGCCAGTAGCACCTCGGGCCAAGCGCAGGGCCGACATGGCCGCTTCGGTGCCAGAGCTGGTAAAGCGGACCCGCTCAACATGGGGGAAAAGCGCTGCGAGCTTTTCGGCAAGCTCCGTTTCCATCACGTTGGGCGCGCCATAAGACAGGCCGCGGGCTGCAGCCTCAATGACCCGCTCGAGCACCTTTGGATGCGAATGGCCGACGATCATGGGTCCCCAGGAGCCGAGGTAATCGACATAGCGCTTACCCTCGACATCCCACATGAAGGCGCCCTCGGCCCGGGCAATGAAACGTGGTGTGCCGCCTACCGCCCGAAAGGCTCGAACGGCCGAGTTGACGCCGCCGACCAGCACCTGTCGGGCACGGTCGAACTCCTGCAGGTTGGTGCGTGTCATGCGAGTAGCTCCCTGAATCTTGTGTTTGCGCTCGCTCGATGCTCGGTGCTCGAACGATGTCGCGTTTTTAGAACAGCTGCAATGTACCGCGCGAATCAGTCAATTGACCGCGCACATTTTGTTTAGGACGCGGTTTTGCGCAACGCCTGCCGGGCGGGCGCGACGGCTTACTTGGCGAACAGTCGCGATGGATCGGCGAAAGCCTTGAACTCAAGCGCATTACCCGAGGGGTCGAGGAAGAACATGGTGGCCTGCTCGCCCACCTCGCCCTTGAAGCGGATGTGTGGCTCGATGATGAAGCGGATGCCATGCGCCTGGAGCGCATCGGCCATCTTCTGCCAGTCCTGCATGCCGAGCACCACACCAAAGTGGCGCACCGGCACGTCATCGCCGTCTACAGCGCTGGTCTTGCGATGCCCGGCTTCTTCCGGCGAGAGGTGGGCCACGATCTGATGCCCGTAGAGATCGAAATCGATCCAGGCCTCGCTGCTGCGTCCTTCCGGGCAGCCCAGCACGTCGCCATAAAACTGACGAGCAGCCTGCAGATCGTGAACGGGAAAGGCTAGGTGAAAGGGCTGGGTGACGGCGTATCCGGACATGGTGGTGTGGGCGTTAGTGCGTGCAAGGTGAGATGCGCACCGCACAATACTTCAATTCGGGAATCTTTCCGAACGGATCGAGTGCCGGATTGGTGAGCCGGTTGGCTGCGGCCTCGGCATAGGCAAAGGGCACAAAGACCGCATCAGGCGACACCCCGGCATCGGCACGCGCGGCCAGGGTGATCTCACCGCGCCGCGAGGCAATGCACACCGGATCGCCCGGCTGCACGCCTAGCCGCGCCAGCGACTCTGGATGCAGGCTGGCACTGGCCTCGGGCTCAATCGCATCGAGCGCCATCGACCGCCGCGTCATGCTGCCGGTATGCCAGTGCTCAAGCTGACGCCCGGTGATCAGCACCCAGGGGTAGGCTTCATCGGGCAGTTCGTCGGCCGCACTGAATGCTGCGGGCACCAGGCGCGCACGCCCGCCCGGCCTGGGAAACTGATCCATGAAGACCACCGGGTGGCCGGGACCATCCTCCTGCGTGCAGGGATAGGTGACGGCCCCCTCGCGCTCGAGTCGCGCCCAGCTCAGCCCCCGGATCGAGTCCATGGACTGGCGCATCTCCTCGAAGATCTCGCCCACCGCATCGTAAGACCACTTCAGGCCCATGCGCCGGGCCAAGTCCACCAGAATGCGCCAGTCTTCGCGCGCCTGCCCGGGTGGAGCCAGCACCGCGCGCCCCAGCTGCACCAGACGATCGGTATTGGTAAAGCTGCCGGTCTTTTCGGCAAAGGCCGAGGCCGGCAGGATCACATCGGCCAGCCAGGCGGTCTCGGTCGGAAAGATGTCCTGCACCACCAGCCAGTCGAGGTTCGCCAGACCCGATCGCGCCATGTCGAGGTCCGGATCGGACATGGCCGGGTTCTCGCCCAGGATGAACATGCCCCGCACCTCTTTGCGCTGGGCAGCCTTCATGATTTCGACCACGGTCAGGCCGGGCTGGGCATCCAGCGCGTGGCCCCAGAGCGCCTCGATGCGGCTACGGGCCGCGTCGTCATCGACCCGATGGTAATCGGGCAGCATCATGGGAATCAGGCCGGCATCGGAGGCGCCCTGCACATTGTTCTGGCCGCGCAGCGGATGCAGGCCAGTCCCGGGGCGTCCGATCTGACCGGTGATCATCGACAGCGCAATCAGGCAGCGTGCGTTGTCGGTGCCATGCACATGCTGAGAGACGCCCATGCCCCACAGGATCATGGCGTTGCGCGCCCGCGCAAAGGTCCGCGCCACGGTGCGCAGGGTCTCGGGCGCAATGCCGCAGATCGGCGCCATGCGCTCGGGTGAGGTCTCACGGACCATGGCGGCGAGCTGATCAAAATCTTCGGTGCGTTCACGCACGAACTGCGCATCAACCAGGCCTTCGTCGATGATCACATGCAGCAGGGCGTTGAGCAGAGCCACATCAGTATCGGGCCTGAACTGCAGCACATGGGTGGCCTCGCGGGCCAGATCGGTGCGACGCGGATCGGCCACGATCAGCGCAGCGCCGCCGGCCACTGCGTTGCGGATCCAGCTTGCCGCCACCGGATGATTGGCCGTGGGGTTGGCGCCGATCAGGAAGATGACATCGGCCTGCAGCACATCGCGCACCGGATTGGAGACCGCGCCCGAACCCAGACCTTCAAGCAAGGCTGCCACCGAAGAGGCATGGCACAGGCGTGTGCAGTGATCGACGTTGTTGCTGCCAAAGCCCGTGCGCACCAGCTTCTGGAAGAGGTAGGCCTCTTCGTTGCTGCACTTGGCCGAGCCAAAGCCCGCCAGCGCTCGCGGGCCTTGGGTCTGGCGAATCTGCATCAGGCCGGCAGCAGCCACCGCCAGGGCTTCCTCCCAGCTCGCCTCGCGAAACGACGCACGCCAGTCGGCAGGCACCCGATCAAAACGGGCCTGCTTGGGTGCGTCTTCTCGGCGGATCAGGGGCACGGTCAGGCGCTCGGCATGATGCACATAGTCAAAACCAAAGCGGCCCTTGACGCACAAGCGCCCCAGGTTGGCTGGCCCGGAGCGCCCCTCCACGAACACGATGCGCTCGGTGCGGCCGTGATCGGCCTGGGCATCGGGCCGGACGTGATAGGTCATCTGGCAGCCCACCCCGCAAAAGGGGCACAAGGACGCCACCTGCTTATCCCCGGGCTCGGGCACCACGGCCCTGCCCTGCACCGGCTCGCGCGGCAGCAGCGCTCCGGTGGGGCAGGCCTGCACGCACTCGCCACAGGCCACGCAGCTGGACTCGCCCATGAGGTCAGCCTGATCAAAGACGATGCGTGTCTCGGCGCCCCGCAGGGCCATGCCGATCACGTCATTGCCCTGAACCTCGCGGCAGGCCCGCACGCAGCGGTTGCACTGGATGCAGGCATCAAGCTGCACCGCCATGGCTGG
>JBEELY010000302.1:0-3324 GCA_041167925.1 Pseudomonadota bacterium
ATTGCGGCCTATCAGATCAATGGCGAACAGCTCTTCTTTCCGAATGCGCAGGCTGGAGCGCGTTCAGAGCGATAGCAGCAGGCCCGCGAGGGCGCTCACCCCCAGAACCCACAGCACATTCAGGCGCCAGACCATCAGCATCAGAAGCGCGACGATGGTCAGCGTCAGGGCCCACAGATCAAGGCGCTGATCACGCCAGAGCACATGGCCTGCAAAGAAGAGGGCCAGATGGGCGATCACGCCCACCACGGTGGCCGAGATCGCCGCGAGCGGAGCCGTGAAGCCGAGCCGGTCGCGCGTGGCCTCCACAAAAGGCCCCCCCGCGAGGATAAAAACAAAGGAGGGCAGAAAGGTAAAGGCCGTGGCCACGCAGGCGCCCGCGATGCCGCCCGCCAGCAAGGATGCCGGGCCGAAAACCTCCTGACTCCATCCGCCCAGAAAGCCCACGAAGGCCACCACCATGATCAGTGGGCCGGGGGTGGACTCGCCCAGGGCGAGGCCGTCGATCATTTGTGGTCCGGTCAGCCAGCCATGGGTTTCGACCGCGCCCTGCACTACATAGGGCAGCACTGCGTAGGCGCCACCGAAGGTCACCAGGGCCGCCTGCGTAAAGAACTCACCCATGGCGAGCAGGGTGCCTTGTGCATTGTCCAGTTGATGCACGATGATCATGAGCAGGGTCCAGAGCGCCAGGCCCACGCCCAACACGTTCAGAAGTCGGGTGCGAGAGGGTCGGGCATGGCTCGGGGTTGGCGTGTCGTCATCGATGACGAAGCGAGAAGACGGCGTGAAGCCCTGCGTCTCGAAGGCGGCAGATCCAATGGTCAGGGGCGCTGAAGGAGAGGCTGCAGAAGGCGCTGAAGCGGGTGCCAAGCCCGCCGCGGCGCTCGCGGCCGGCGGCACGACCTCGACCCACTGCGGCGCCCATCGGGCGAGCAGTGCGCCAGTACAGGCCGCTACGATGATCACCACCGGAAAGGGCACCGAGAGCGACAGGCTAAGCAGCCCTGCCAGCGCGAGCATCCAGTGCAGGGGTTTGCGCAGGGTGCGTATGCCCAGCCGCTGGGCTGCCTGCAGCACGATGGCCAGCACGGCAGACTTGATGCCGTAAAACAGTCCCGCCACCAGCGGTTGTTCGCCCAGAGCGACGTACATCCAGGACAGTGCGACCAGCAGCACCAGCGAGGGCAGCACGAACAGCGCTCCGGCCATGATGCCGCCCCAGCTGCGGTGCATCAGCCAGCCCAGATAAGTGGCCAGTTGCTGCGCTTCGGGTCCGGGCAGCACCATGCAGTAGTTGAGCGCATGCAAAAACCGGCGCTCCGAGATCCAGCGGCGTTGCTCCACCAGTTCGCGATGCATCAGCGCGATCTGCCCAGCCGGGCCGCCAAAACTGATGCAGCCCAGCCTGAACCAGAAGCGCAGGGCTTGGACAAACGGAATGCCTGTGTGGGGAGTCATGGTGTTTGTGGGTCAGTGCGGGGACTGCATCACACTGTGGGTTGGTTCTGCATCCGCGCCATCGCCATGAACGCTCTGCCCGGACACCTCGCCGCCTGGTCGCTCACCGACGAAGGCCGGGCCCTCGAACGCGAACTGCAATTCGAGGATTTTGCCGCGGCTTTTGGGTTCATGACTCAAATGGCCCTGGTCAGCGAGCGCATGAACCACCATCCGGAGTGGTTCAACGTCTACAACCGCGTGCGCATCCGGCTCACCACGCATGATGCCGGCGCACTGACCGAGCTTGATTTGCGCTGGGCCGAGCATGCCGAAAGCGCAGTCGCTCAGGGGCTGCGCCTTCGGCGGGGTGCCTCATGAAGTGAGAGGCGAGATCAACTCTGGCGGGGTTCGTTTTTCAAACCCCGGCCAGGAGTTGGCTTACTGCTTCTCGGCCTTGATGCCGTACTCGTCGGCCCGGGCCTTCCAGCGGTTCATCTCGGTGCGCACAAAGTCCCTGAACTGCTCGGGGGTGGGCGTGACTACATCGCTGCCGGTTTGGCCCAGCCATGTGGCGAACTCGGGCTCTTTCACCACCTTGGTGATTTCGGCGTTGAGTCGATTGATCACCGCCTGAGGCGTGCCCGCCGGCACAAAAAGTCCCGTCCAGGAGAGCAGCTCGAAGTTCTGGTAGCCCTGTTCGGCCATGGTCGGCAGATCGGGGAAACGCGCGAGGCGCCTGGGGCCGAGCACGCCCAGCGGAATCACGCGCCCCGGCGTGATGTACTGCCGATCCACCTCGGCCAGAAAGCCGATCGAGATGTTGACCTGTCCTGCAGCGGTGTCCTGCAGCATGGGGCCGGTGCCCTTGTAGGGCACGGTCTGCAACTGGATGCCTGCCGAGCGGGCGAGAATCTCGCAGGTGAAGTGCTGACCGCTACCATGGCCGGCGGTACCGCAGAGCAGCTTGCCAGGGTTGGCCTTGGCCCAGGTCACCAGTTCGGCCAGAGTCTTGGGGCCGAAGTTGGCATTGACCACCATCACCGGATAGCCCAGCGTGAACTGCGCGACCGGGACGAGGTCTTTGGCAGGGTCGTAGCGCGCAGGCATTTCAAGGGCATTGACCCAGACCGTCTCGGTATTGCCACCAAAAAGGGCGGTATAGCCATCGGGTGCGCTCTTGGCCACGAACTCGGCACCGATCGTGGTCGATGCTCCCGGCTTGTTGTCGACGATGATGGGCTGCTTGAGCAGTTCGGTCAGACGCTGCCCAAAACGGCGGGCGCGGATATCGACCACGCCGCCGGCGGCCGAGCTCACCACGAAGCGCAGCGGTTTGTTGGGATATTCCTGGGCCTGCAACGGGGCGCTGGCGCCCAATGCAAGCGAGCCGACCGCCAGCGTGGCTGCGGCCAGGGCCAGTGAACGGGACCAGGCACGGCTTCGCCCCGCCTGAGGTTGGCTTTCGATCCGGTGCATGCGTGTCTCCTCTTGTTTGCCTGCACAGGCACTATAGCCCGACTTCAGAGCATTTCGGACATCAGTCCGCCAGGCGTTGCACCAGCTGCGCGCACAGCGGTGCCAGGGCCTCAAGGCGTCTGGCCGCCTGGGCCGCAGGGGCTTCATTTTCGAGCCGCTCGAGCACCAATTCATTGATGGCGCCCACCAGAGCCAGGGCCTGATCCCGCCCCAGACGGCTGCGCCGCGCGGGCGAAGGCCGGGCAACCTGCACAATGAACTCGGCCAGTTCATTGAAGACCCGACGTCGGGCCCGCTGTCCGATCAGACCGAGGTTCAGGATGTCGACAAAGAGGGTGCGGGTCAGCACCGGGTTGTCGGCCAGCTGGCGCAGGTAGGCGGCCAGGGCCATTTCCACCTGTACCG
>JBEELY010000319.1:0-3139 GCA_041167925.1 Pseudomonadota bacterium
TGGCCGATCGTGACATGGTCGCCCACCGTGAGCGGGAACTTCCAATCGGTATGAAGTACCGCGTTTTCCTGGACATTGCTGCCCACACCAATCCGGATGGGTTCATTGTCTCCACGCAACACCGCACCGAACCAGACGCTGGCGCCCTCGGCGAGCTCGACCCGACCCATCACATGGGCGCCTGGAGCCACCCAAGCCGATGCTGCAAGGACGGGGCTGTGTTCTGCGATGCGATAAATGGCCATGGACGGGACTCCCTGTAGACTGAAAGATCAATGAACTCGACGAGTTTAACGGCATCAGAGCTGCGGTCCCTTCGCGTGCTGGCCCTGAGGGCATGGCAGCAGGCCGACCCCAGGGCCAAGTGTGAGGCAGCACTGTGTCTTGCCGCGCCGTTCGCCGGCTTGTCTGGAGTCGAAGTCGACCCTCGGGCGTCTGAGTTGGACGATGCCCCGCCTGATGTTGATCGCGCGCTCATCGCGCTTGATGGTGCGCTTAACGATCCGCCATTGCGTCCGGGCCGTCCCGCCCGGCCCCTTCTCGTGCATCCGCGCGAGGTTGCAGATCGGGGCGTGGGCAGCGAGGCAGGTCGCGCCGCACTGCTGCATGCGATCGCCCACATCGAATTCAACGCCATCGACCTTGCACTCGACGCGATCTGGCGATTCGCAGACATGCCTGAGTCATGGGTGCGTGACTGGGCGCGTGTGGCGGTCGATGAAGCTCGGCATTTTTCTCTTCTCCAAGCCGAACTTGAGCGGCGTGGTTACAGCTACGGTGACTTTCCGGCCCACGACGGTCTTTGGGAAATGGCCCTGCGTACGCGGCACGATGTCCTGCTCCGGGTGGCCCTGGTGCCACGCTTGCTGGAGGCCAGGGGCCTGGATGTCACACCGCGCATCATCGAGCGCCTCAGGGGCGCCGGTGACCGACGAGCGATTGGCATCCTCGAGTTGATCCTGCGCGAGGAGGTCGTCCATGTGGCCATTGGTAATGACTGGTTTCACCGCCTGTGCCAGGAGCGCGGGCTCGATCCGGTTGCCGACTGGGATGCACTGGCTGCAGCCAATGCCGTGGCGACCCCGGCGCCGCCATTCAATCGAGCCGCCCGTCTTCAGGCAGGCTTCGTCGAGCCCGAACTGCAGCGCTGGGAGGCGCGGGCGAGGCGGCCCGACTTATAATCGCGGGCTGCCATGTCGACACTTCCGATCTATCAGCCCCGGCGCGATGCCCAGTCTTTTTTTGTGCAGGCCCGTGGTTTGCGCCACCATGTGCGTGCATGGGGCCCCGAAGATGCCCCCCGCCTCTGGCTGGTCCACGGCTGGATGGACGTCTCCGCCTCCTGGCAGTTCGTTGTGGATTGCCTCACCCGCGAATGGCGGGTCATGGCACCCGACTGGCGTGGTTTTGGCCTGACCGATCGCGCACCAGCCGACTGCTATTGGTTCCCGGACTATCTTGCCGACTTTGAAGCGCTGTTGCGCCAGTTCGAGCCTGAGGGCGCGATCAATCTTGTGGCCCACAGCATGGGCGGGACGATCGCCATGACCTACGCGGGGGTGCGTCCGGAGCGCATCCGCCGGCTGGTGAGCCTGGAGGGCTTCGGTCTGAATGCCACTGACCCTGCTGATGCCCCCGGGCGCCTCGCACAATGGCTCGATGAAATTCATGCAGGGTCAAGGCTCAAAAACTATGCTGATCTTGACGAAGTCGCTGCTCGCCTGCGTC
This sequence comes from Pseudomonadota bacterium, assembly GCA_041167925.1. Taxonomy (GTDB): domain Bacteria; phylum Pseudomonadota; class Gammaproteobacteria; order Burkholderiales; family Burkholderiaceae_E; genus UBA4615. The sequence goes on from JBEELY010000319.1 coordinate 1,729, forward strand.
TGACCAACCCGCGACTGTCAGCCGACAAGGCCGCCTGGCTTGCCAGCCACTGGGTGGCTCCAAACGAAGAGGGAAGGCAGGTGTTGCTGGGCGATCCTTCTCACAAGGCCACCAATCCCTACCTTTACCGGGTGGACGAGGCGAATGCCTGCTGGTCGGCCATCCAGGCACCGGTGTTGCTGGTGGGCGCCGAAAAAGGCACCCGATGGGAAAAGCTGCGCAATGATCCCGCCTACCGAGACCGTCTGGCCTGCATCGCCGACATCCAGGAGGTCACCCTCTCCAATGCCGGTCACATGCTCCACCACGATCAGCCTGAGCGGGTCGCGGGTCTGATCGATCAGTTCATGGGGCGCTGAGATGGTGCATGCCCGCAAGGATGCCGCGCGCATCAGCCGACTGAATGTCGATTTGCATTGTCACTCGACCGTCTCCGATGGCACCCTGGCCCCCGCCGAACTGGTGGAGCGGGCGCATCGCAATGGTGTCGCCGTGCTTGCCCTGACCGATCACGATGAACTGGGCGGGCTGGCCGATGCGCGCGCCCGCGCGGACACACTCGGACTGGCGTTCGTGGGAGGGGTCGAGGTCTCGGTCACCTGGGGCGGCGAAACCATCCACATCGTCGGTCTTCGTGTGAATCCCGAGCATCCTGTGCTCAACAGGGGCTTGGCCGCGACCCGCGCAGGCCGCGATGGCCGGGCCCGTGACATCGCCGCACAACTCGAGGCCGTAGGTATTCCTGATGCCTATGAGGGCGCGCTCAAATATGTCGGCAATCCCAAGCTGGTTTCGCGCAGCCACTTTGCCCGCTACATCGTCGAGACCGGCAAGTGTCCCAATGTGGCCTCGGTCTTCACGCGCTACCTGATCGAAGGCAAGCCAGGATTCGTGCCCCATCGCTGGGCCGCGCTCGACGATGCAGTCCGATGGATCACCGCTGCGGGTGGCACCGCCGTCATGGCACATCCTGGCCGTTATCGTTTGTCTGACCTGACCCGAGACCAGCTGATCCGTCAGTTTGTCGATGCGGGAGGGCGTGGCATTGAAGTGGTCAGCGGCAGCCATGCCCCGGGCATGGAACGTGATTACCTCGAAGTGGCTCAACGCTACGGACTACTCGCTTCGCGCGGGTCGGATTTTCATGGCCCCAATGAAAGTCGTCATGATCTTGGCGCTGTCGAGCGCCTTCCCGCGGGGGTCACCCCGGTCTGGCACGATTGGCCGGAGCTCGAGCGTCTCTCCTGCTGAGAGCCGAATCGCCAATCCTTCCATGGTGCCCTGGCTGTGACCCAACGCTTTGAAATCCACGCCACCCACCCGCAGCGACGGCTGATCCAGCAGGCCCAGGCTTTGCTCAAGGCCGGGGGGGTGATCGTGATGCCGACCGACGCATGCCCGGTGCTCGCCT
>JBEELY010000355.1:0-4288 GCA_041167925.1 Pseudomonadota bacterium
CGCACCATGCTGTACACCGTCTCGATCACGGGCAGCGCTGCGGCCAGAATGCCGAACCATGGGCTGATCTCGTTGTTGCGCATGACCAGTGCCATGAGCAGCGTAACCACCATGAACCCGGTGAGATAAGCGCCCCCGTCGCCCGCAAACAAGCGCCCCCGCGGCCAGTTGAACGGCAGCCACCCGGTCATGGCCAGCAGCATGCAGAGCGCAATCTGCGTCACCAGCCCATCACTGGTAATGGCCGCCACCAGTGCAATGGCCGTGAGCGACAACCCCGACACACCGGCCAGCAGGCCGTTCAGGCCATCAATGATGTTGTAGGCATTGATGGCGCCAATGCAGGCGAAAACCGAAAAGGTCACGCCCACCACCGGCCACAGCATGGGCACGTCAATGCCCGGCACACCCAAGCGGTTCAGCCAGTAGCCCGTGCCCAGCACCCACAGCATGCTGCCGAAGAACATCCACACCAGGCGAACGCGCGGCCGCAGGCGCTGAGTGAGGTCTTCGATCAGGCCCACGCCCGCCACGGGCAGCAGCCCGGCCAGCCACCATGGCAGCACGCCGGCCGTATCCAGCCCCGGCTGCTGCCACACGGTATAACCCATGCCCACCAGCACCCCTGCCAGGAGCGCCAGCCCGCCGATGCGAGGCACCTCACCTTCGTGAATGCGCTGTGGCTTTGAAAAATCGGAGTCGGCCGTCGCCTCAAGATGCCAGCGCTTGGACCACAGCAGCAGCAGAGATACGACCGCCGCCGTGCCACCCGCCACCAGTGCGGCAGGCAAGGCTCGCTCGAGAGAGGAGAGGATGGTCAGCATGGCGTTGAGTCGATCTCAAATTATCCGCCATTCGGAGGGTTTCCTCGGAGCAACCCGGAAGAGATCGCGCTTTTTGGATCCGCTAGGTGAATTCGGTCACGATCGCGCCCCTAACCTCATCCGGTAACACATTCCAAGCGCACACCGAAGCCTGCGTGTCACGTGTCTCTTCTTAAAGCGTAGGCCCCCGGTCAAGCCCACTCTTTCGGGCGATAAATCAACAAAATCCTCAGCTTTTTTCACCTCAACTCCCCTCAATGCAAGAAAATCCGGCTTTGAGTGATTCCGATCCATCCCTCTTGTTGAACTCTTCTCTCTGGTGGGCCGCGCTGGTGGCCATGGGCGTTTCGGCGCTCGCATCGGCCGTGCTGCTGGCATCGCGTCGATGGCACCTGCGCCTCACCTCCGACTCCGACTTCTCCAGGCCGCAGCGCATCCACAGTGGCGAGGTGCCGCGCATTGGGGGGGTGGCTATTGTGTCGGGGCTGCTCGCAGGCGTCGCTTGGGCGGCCTACACCCAGCCCAGCATCAACGCCAACCATGTTCTGCCCTGGTGGCTCGCAGGCCTCTTGCCGGTAGCCGGCGTAGGCTTGGTGGAAGACCTCACCCAACGCATCCGACCGCTCATTCGCATGGCCTGGATGATGCTGGGCAGCCTGATCTGGCTGCTGGGCACAGGCTACTGGCTGCATCGGCTCAACCTCTCCTGGATTGATCCGCTCATGGCCCTGCCCCTCATCGGTGTGGGCTTTTCGATCTTTGCCTGCCTGGGTGCCATCAATGCCTACAACATCATCGATGGCCTGAATGGCTTGCTGGCCGGCGTGTCGGGCCTGTCGCTGCTGACCATTGCGCTGGTCGCCGACATTGTGGGGGATACGCTGGTACTGCAGATCGCGCTCTGCCTGATGCTGGCGCTGGCCGGCTGGATGCCCTTTAACTGGCCCCGCGCGCGGCTCTTTGCCGGCGACGGCGGCGCCTACTGCATCGGCTTTCTCACGGTCACTCTGCTCTTTGCTCTGGTCGCCCGCAACGACCAGGTCAGCCCCTGGTTTGGCCTGGCCGCCGCCGCCCTGCCCGTGGCCGAAACCCTCTACAGCATCTGGCGTCGCTTCCGCTCAGGCATGGACGCCATGCAGCCCGACCAGTTTCACCTGCATCAGCTCATGCGCCACCGCATGCACTGGAACCGCTCACGCAAACTGATGCACGAGAGCGGCGTGATGGGCCATCAGGCCCTGGCCGCCCTGCGCCGCAGCCTTCGGGTGCACGGCAAACTGCCCGCTGATGCGCCCAACGCCTCGGTCAGCCCCCGGCTCTGGAGCCTGCACGGCATCGCCGCCCTGTTCGGCGTCTGGCTGCACGCCAACACCCTGGGCCTGATCGCGCTATGCATCGTGTTCGGTGTTGTCTATGTGCTGGTCCACCGCAAGCTCGACGCCGCCTGGGAACGCACCCACAGCCTGCCCGATCGGGTGAACTGACGGCGAGGCGCACCTGCTGAGGCGAGGTCCGCCTGGCGCTTCGGGTTGCTGTCGCTCAGAGAGGTGTCCTGCGGATCCGAGCACCGCAAGCTCATCCACATGTTCACCCTCTCCAAACTCCTCTCCGCCATCACCCAGCCCCTCTTCTGGCTGGCCCTGTGGTGGGCTTTGGCACTGCTGATCCTCATGCGCTGGCGCAAAACCGCCATGCTCATGCTCTGGGGCGGCCTCGTCGCATTAGGCCTGCTCGGCTTTCGCGCTATTCCTGACGCCCTGCTGCGGCCACTAGAAAACCTCTACCCCGTCCCGACTGCTGAGGTGATGAGCCAGCAGGTCGGCATCATCGTGCTCGGCGGCGCGCTGGAGCACCCCGCCAGCTTTGTGGCTCATGGCCAGGTGCCCATCGGCGAGGCGGCCGAACGCATGACCGTGCCGGTGGGTCTGATGCGCCAGCACCCCAGGCTTGAGTTGGTGTTCTCGGGCGGCGAGGGCCGACTGCTCGCCACAGGCATCACAGAGTCTGACCTGGCCCGCACCTTTTATGAGCAGCAAGGCCTGAACATGGCCAAGGTGCGCCTGGAAAACAGCTCGCGCAATACCCGCGAAAACGCGCAGATCGTGGCCAAGCTCCTGGGCGAGCGCTGCCAGGAGCCCTGGCTGCTGATGACCTCAGCCTGGCACATGCCGCGCTCCATGGCCGAGTTCGAAGCGGTTGGGTGCAAGGTCACGCCCTACCCGGTTGACTTTCGCACCGGCCGTTCAACCCCGCTCACCGAATACTCGCTGGCTCACAGCCTGGTGCTCTGGCAAACCGCACTGCACGAGTACATCGGCTTGGTGGTGTATGACATGAGCCGATGAGGGCGGTGAGGTCGGCCAACACAAGGTTCGAGTCGTTGGGAGGATGGCCGCTTTTCAGCGTCTTGCGGAACACCCGGTACCCGTTTGCTTGAAGACCTCGACCTGCTGCGCCAACGCTGTTCACCGTAGAAGCCAAGATAAAAACCGGAGGACCTTGTGTGACGTACCAATATTGGTACAATGGTCACTATGAATCCAATTCTGGATGTCCGATTCTTTCGTACCAATGCTGGCAAAGAGCCCGTCCGCGAATGGCTGAAGGATTTACCTGCGATTGAGCGCAAAACGATCGGTGAGGACATCAAAACCGTACAGTTTGGTTGGCCCTTGGGCATGCCACTGGTTCGTCATCTGGGCGGTGATATTTGGGAAGTCCGGATCAGCCTGAGCAATCGCATTGCTCGTGTCCTGTTCACCATGGATGGTCAGGACATGGTGCTATTGCATGGATTCATCAAAAAGCAGCAGAAAACACCGGGGCCTGACCTTGATCTGGCAATTGAACGGTTGAAGGTATTGAAACGGAGATGATCATGGGAAAGAAAAATGTCGGCAGTAGCTTTGATGATTTTCTCAAGGAAGAGGCCTTACTTGAGGATGCGACGGCTGTCGCTTTGAAGCGCGTCATAGCGTGGCAAATTGCCGAGGAAATGAAAGCACAGCAAATCACAAAGACCGAATTGGCCAAACGTATGCACACAAGCCGCGCAGCGCTGAATCGTCTGCTGGATGAGGCGGATCCCAGTTTGACGTTGACGACACTGGCCAGTGCGGCAGCTGCGCTAGGGCAGAAGGTCAACATCCAGTTTGCCGCAGTTCCTCGGTGAGTTTTTCACCTGTACGAGTGCGGCGAGTAGTTCAATCCGCAACTGGGAACAAGGCAAGCGCTGCCCAACGGGCGCGGCAAAGGCACTTTTGAAGGTGCTCGACAGGGCGCCTGAAGCGGCGCTAGCCGCCCTGCACTGACGCCTGGACAGCCTCGCAGAGTGGGACCACGGCATTGAATGGTTTGCCGATCACCCTGCAGCCGTCTCTGCAATAAGCACATCAGCCGGAATGCCCAGGCCCTTGTGCAGTCTGCGGATCATGGCCAGCGTCAGCGGGCGCTTGCGGTTCAGG
>JBEELY010000387.1:0-4299 GCA_041167925.1 Pseudomonadota bacterium
AGCCCCAGTCCCAAGGCCAGGATCATGAGCGGGCCCATGAAGCGGTAGAGCTTGCGCGACATGAGTAACAGGCGATCGCGCTCAGCCACGGATTCGGCAGGCACCATGGCCAGATTCACCAGGATGCGCGGCAGATAGAACAGACCGGCAAACCAGCTGGTGACGAACACGATGTGAAAGGTCTTGATCCAGAGCATGGTGTCAGAGCGCGTGTAAGGACAGGCAGAACTCGGGGTGGCCTTGCCGTGGCTTAGCCGCGGACCTGACCGCTGCCAAAGACCACCCACTTGAGCGAGGTGAGGCCCTCCAGGCCCACTGGCCCCCGGGCATGCAGCTTGTCGGTGGAAATGCCAATCTCGGCACCCAGTCCGTATTCGAAGCCGTCGGCAAAGCGGGTGGAGGCATTGATCATGACGCTCGAGGAATCGACTTCGCGAATGAAGCGCATGGCGCGACCGTGGTCCTGCGTGACGATCGCATCGGTATGCTGGGAGCCGTAGCGCGTGATGTGCTCGATGGCCGCATCCAGGTCTGCCACGATCCGAATGGACAGGATAGGCGCAAGGTATTCGGTCGACCAGTCGGCTTCGGTGGCAGCGACCACCGGCAGCCCCTCCGCCTCGAGCAGCTTGCAGCTGGCGGCATCGCCGCGCATCTCCACTCCCTTGTCGGCGTAGATGCGGCCCAGGCGGGGCAGCAGATCTTTCGCAATGGCCTGCGCGACCAGGAGGGTCTCCATGGTGTTGCAGGGCGAGTAGCGCTGGGTCTTGGCATTGTCCGCAATGCGGATGGCCTGCTCCAGATCGGCGCGGTCATCGACATACACATGACAGATGCCATCAAGGTGCTTGATCACCGGCACTCTGGCTTCAGCAGAAATCCGCTCGATGAGCGATTTGCCGCCGCGAGGCACGATCACGTCGATCCACTGGGGGCTGGCAATCAGCAAACCCACCGCGGCCCGATCGGTGGTGCCGACGAGCTGCACCGCGTCCTCGGGCAGCCCGGCTTCACGCAGACCCTCGCGGATCAGTTCGGCCAGGGCGCGATTGCTGTGAATGGCTTCTGAGCCGCCCCGCAACACCGTGGCATTGCCCGACTTGATGCACAGGCCGGCGGCGTCGATGGTCACGTTGGGCCGCGATTCGTAGATGATGCCGATCACACCCAGTGGGACCCGCATGCGACCCACCTGAATGCCACTGGGCCGCGTCTTGACATCGGAGATTTCGCCGACCGGATCGGGTAGCGCTGCAATCTGCTCCAGACCTTCGGCCATGCCGGCAATCGCCGCGTCGGTCAGGGCGAGTCGGTCAACGAAAGCAGCATCATGGCCTGCCTGCCTTGCCGCTTCGAGGTCAAGCGCATTGGCCGTCTTGAGGGCGGACGCTTCACGCCGGATGGCGGCAGCCGCTGCGCGCAGGGCGCGGTCTTTGGGCGCGGTGGTGGCGCTGGCCATCAGGCGTGCCGCAGCCCGGGCCCGCTGGCCCAGATCAGCGACCAGAGTGGCGAGATCGTTCGGTTTCATGGAAGTGCAAGAACAGGAGCGCCTGCGAGCGCAAGCGTGATGGATTCGAGGGCCTGCCAGTCGTCGCCGTCTTCGAGGCCCTTGGTCATTCTATCGGCCCGGGCGCACTCCCGCAGCAAGCGGGTCAGCTGCGCCTGGGTGAGGCGTCTGAGTGCGCCGGGAACGAGGCGCTCACGCTCTCCCCAGATGCGGGCCGCGCGCAGTGCAGACCCCATCGCCTGACCGCTGTTGAGCCCCTGTTGCACGCGCATCAGGCTGCGCACAGCATCGGCCAGCGCCCACAGCACCACGGGTACGGCCACGCCCTCGCTGCGCAGGCCGTGCAGGCAGCGCAGGCTGCGCGGGGCATCGGCAGCCAGCGCGGCATCGACCAGATCGAAAGCATCCCAGCGTGCGACATCAAGCACGGCCTCGCGAACCGCGCGGGCGTCGAGCGGCCCCTCTGGAAGTAGCAGGGCCAGTTTGCGGACTTCCTGATCGGCCGCGAGCAGGTTGCCTTCCACCCGCTCGGCGATGAGCTTGAGGGTCTGTGCATCGGCTCGCTGCCCCTGACGGGACAACCTCGCGGCCAGCCACTCGGGCAGCCGCGTACGCCCCACCTCATCGATGCCGACCACGACGCCGCAGGACTCGATCTGACTGAACCAGGTGCTCGACTGTGTGGCCCGGTCAAGGCGCGGACTGCTGACCAGCAGCCGCACATCTTCTGGCCAGTTCTGCAGGGCATCGGCAAGGGCCTGTGCGATTTCCTTGCCGGGTTTGCCCCCAAAGCGCAGCTCGATCAGCTTGCGGCTGGCAAAAAGTGAAAGCGCCTGACTGTGCTCAAGCAGGGACTCAATCCGAAATCCCCGTTCGACATTCAGCACTTCGCGTTCGGTGTAACCCAAGGTCCGAGCCGAAGCACGTATGGCGTCTGCGGCTTCGAGCAGCAGCAGGGGCTCGTCACCCGCAAGCCAAAGGACTGCGGGCAGTCCATGGTCGGGCGCACGGGCCAGCAGGCTTTGCAGGGCCTCGAGTCGAATCATGGCAGGCGGATGGCGGCCATACGGCGCACCACCTGCAGTGCAGCGTCGGTTCGCATGTCGCGCAGCACCAGCGCTTCTTCTTCGGGGTTGATCTGACCTTGGGCATCGAGCACGGTGATGGTCCGGCGCAGCACCATTTCGGTCGGGGCGATCAACAGGCGGTCCGAGGCATCACGCACCTGCCAGCGCAAACGAAGGCGGACCTGATATTCACGCGGTCGTCCTGCGGTGGAGAGGGCAGTGATGTCTCGTTCCTGCGCTTCTGCGAGAAGCTCGAAACGGGCCGGCGCATCGTCCCTTCGCGTAGCGATGTCGATGCGGTTGGCACGCAGACTGCGCCTCAGCTCGGATGCGAATGCCGAGGCCGACGGGGCCTGAAGGAAGACCACCGAGAAGGGCAGCTCGGCTGCGCCACGCGGTTTGAAGCCACATCCAGGCAGCAGGAGCGTCCCCGCCAGACTCGCTCCAAGGGGCATGGCCCGCCCGAGCAGGCCCACGCGAAGCCCCATGCCCAGGCCGGCGCAAAGCGCCGAACGACGAGGCAGGGGCTGCATCGGAGCAGGGGTCTGGATGAGCGCTCGCATGGGCTGGCAGACGCGATGGAGGTTCAGACCACCAGGTTGACCAGCTTGCCGGGCACCACGATCACCTTGCGGGGTGAGCGACCCTCTGCATGCCGGGCAAAGGCCTCGCTGGCGGTTGCGGCGGCTTCAATGGCCAACCGGTCCGCCGAGGCGGGCACACGCAGCGTGCCGCGCGTCTTGCCATTGATCTGCAGCACCAGATCAAGCTCCTGCAGCACCAGGGCGCTCTCATCAACCACAGGCCAGGGCGCATTCAGAAGATCGCCCTCGCTGCTGGCATAGCCCAGGGCGGTCCAGAGTCCATGGGTGATGTGGGGCACTACCGGGTACAGCACTCGAATGGCGATCGACAGGCATTCGCGCAGGCTGGCATCGTCGGCGGGTGTGGCCGAGAGCCGGGCCGACTCCAGGGCATTGAGCATCTTCATGCAGGCCGACACCACGGTGTTGTACTGCTTGCGTTCGTAGTCGTAGCTGGCCTGCCGCAGCACGGTGTGGATTTCACGACGCAGCGTGCGCGCGGCTTCTGAAAGCGCTGCTTTTGCTTCAGAGGGCTGCGCTTGCGCACGTGCAGCGCTGTCCGCACGCGCAATCGCTTCACGGGAGGCATGGCCGAAGGTCCAGATCCTGCGCAGGAATCGGCTGGCGCCTTCTACGCCGCTGTCCGACCACTCCAGCGTCTGCTCAGGCGGGCTGGCGAACATGACGAACAGGCGTGCGGTATCGGCACCGAAGCGGTCGATCAGGGCCTGCGGATCGACGCCGTTGTTCTTGGACTTGGACATCGTGCCCACGCCCTCGTAGTCGATGCGCGAGCCATCAGACTTGAGCAGGGCATGCGTGACCCGACCATCGGGTCCGTGCACATCCTCAACCTCGTCAGGCCAGAAGTACTCGATGCCGCCTTTTTCAGTGCGACGGGAATAAATGTGATTGAGCACCATGCCCTGGCAGAGCAGGCGGGTGAAGGGTTCATCGAAGGTGACGAGCCCGCGTGTGGTGTCGGGCGCCTGCCCATGGCTCTGGCCTGGAGCGTATCCGGTGACATCGCGCATCACGCGGGTCCAGAACCGGGCATAGAGCAAATGCAGCACGGCATGCTCGATGCCGCCGATGTACTGATCCATCGGCATCCAGTAGTCGGTCCGTGCATCGACCATGG
>JBEELY010000402.1:0-5972 GCA_041167925.1 Pseudomonadota bacterium
AAGAGCAGCATCATGAAGACCTGCATGCGGCGCGCGGCGCGGCCCACCATGGCCTGATGCAGAGCCAGGACGGTACAGATCAGGCACAGCAGCGCATAGGCCGAGGCGGCAACGATTTCGATCGGGGTTCGGCCCCAGATCAGGACCATCTCTGTCTGCGCCAGGATGAGCGGCCCGAGGCAGGCCCCCGCAAGCCCCCCTGCAAGGGCAAACATGGTTTGTTTTTGGGTCGGCTCAGTCTGCCCGGCGCATTCCGTCGCCGCCACCTGTTTGATCAGAGTGGCTTCGGCCGGGTTCAGACGCGCACTGATAGCCAGGTAAAAACCGAAGACGCCGCCGAGCAGGGCGCCTGTCAGGAGCGCCGCGAGCGCCGGCCCCAGTGCAATGGCCGCAGGCAAGTCCCCGGTCCAGGCAAACTTGGCACGACCCTGGGCATCCAGCATGCCCCAGTGTCCTCCCATCGCCCCTTCAAGATCCCGCTTCCAGGGCTGGTCGAAGGCTTCAATCAGGTTGTCATCGGGCCGCGCCCCCTGAGCCCATTGGCGTACAAAGCGCGCCTGCTCGGTCAGTCCGGGGCGGGCTGCGCCGCGTTGTCTGCCCGCCGAGGGCCAGCCGGTCTCTGCAAGCCAGACCGGCAAGGGTGCAAGTTCTCGCTGCATGGTGTGCCGCACCGCCTTGACATGGGCCAGGGCATGATCGATTCCGACTGGATGGTCCTCCCAATAGGGAAGAATGTGGATTGCCGCCACATCGACATGCGATTTCAGCTCGGATGCATGTCGCTGCCAGAACTCCCACACATCGGCATAAGCCACCGGCGCAGGCTGCGCGGCCCGAGCCTGATCGAGCAGACCGGTCAATTCATGCAGCGGCAGTTCACCCCGAAGAAGCACCTCATTGCCAACCACGAGCAGGTCCACCACATCGTGGTACTCCCGGGCGAGGGCAATCGCCTGCTCAAGGTGGGCCTGATTGCCAGTACGGTCCCCGCCGATCCACACCCCGAGTCTGACCTTGAAGCCCAACTCCCGGGCGACGGCCGGAACCGCCTCCAGCCCGTGCTCCACACCATAGGTGCGTATGCAGCGCGTCAGTGGCATGAGCAGGCGCAGGTCTTCACGGATCTGCTCATGACGGATGGGGCGCGAGGCATGCCAGGGCGCGTCACCCTTCCGACGGTAAGGCGCGTAGGACATGCAGGGCACAGGACTGACATGGGCTGGGGTTGCCATGAACTCGCCATTGGCAGTGCCTGCCGAAACGCCGCGAGGCAGCCCCTCAATACTCAGCCAGCCCGAAAGCAGGGCCAGGCAGGCAAACAAAACGAGGATCAGCCGGTTCATGGAGGCAGGGCACAGCAGCTTACGGGCATGCGCAGACCGCGCAGTCATTCGCAGGCTGGACTCTGATGCGCAGGTTCTCGCTCGAATCCAGGGTATCCAATTCTGCCTCACGCCCGGCCTGGTTGGCCTCCTGCCTCCTGGCCGTGGTGCTCTGCCTGTTGAGCCTCGCCCTATGGCGCGGCGCCAGCCCGATGCTGCATCCGCCTGACGTGCCGCACACGATTCAGGGTATGGCCTACAACGCATTTCAGCGCTGGGGCGGCCCGTTTCAGCAACGCTTTGCGTCGGATGCAGACATCGCATCGGACATGCAACTTCTCAGTCGCCATACGCGTCGTCTTCGGACCTACAGTTCGGCTGAGCTGCCGCGATTGCCTGCGATCGCGGCTGATCATGGGCTCAGGCTGCATGCAGGGGTCTGGCTTGACCGCCGCCTCGATGCCAATGAGCGCGAGCTGACGGCGGTCATCGAGGCGGTCGCAGCCCACAGCAACATCGACCGGGTAATTGCCGGGAACGAGACGCTGCTGCAGGACAAGCTTCGGCCTGAGCAGCTGCACGGCTACCTCGCACGTTTGCGCAAAGCCCTTGCAGTGCCGGTCTCCACGGCCGAGCCCTGGCATGTCTGGCTTGATCAGCCCGAGCTGGCCGACCATGTCGACTTCATCACCGTGCACCTGCTCCCGTACTGGGAGGGGATGCCGGTGGAGGCCGCCTTGCAGCAGGCCATGCACAGGCTTGCCCGTCTGCATGAGCGCTTCCCGGGTAAGCCGATTGTGATCGGTGAAATCGGATGGCCCGGCGGAGACTTCCACTTTGGGGCTGCGCGGGCCACACCGGTCAACCAGGCGCAATTTACACGCGAGTTTCTGGATTACGCGCAGCGACATGCCCTCGACTACTTCATCATGGAGGCGGTTGATCAGCCTTGGAAGGCACGTATCGAAGGCCGCGTGGGGGCTCATTGGGGTTTGTTTGATGCGCGGCGCAATCTCAAGTTCGAGCTCAGTGGCCCCATCGAAACCGACCCTTACTGGAAAACCAAGGCCCTGATGACCAGCATCCTCGCGGTGTTGCCGCTGGTGCCGCTTGCCTTTCTTTTTCCTCACATGCGCTCGGCAGGTCGACTCACCTTTGCCTTGAGCGCCTTTCTGGTCGCGAGCTTTGCAGTGGCCGTGGCCACGCAACCGCTCGCCGATTATCTGAGCCCGCTCGATCTGATGCTCTACAGCCTGCTTGTTCCTGCCCTTCTGATGATGGGTGCCGTGTTTCTCTCGCAGATGCTCGAATTTGCTGAACTGTTCTGGCCTGGAAGCCTGCGCCGTATCGCTCCTGTGCTGCCTGGTCCGAAGCCCTTGCCTCCAGACCCAGAACCGCTGGCACTAGGACAAGAGTCGCTGCCAGAGGACCTGCCAGCTGTGCAACCGAGCCACGATGCGACGTTGCTTCGCCTGGGTCCTGATGGTTCTGACTTGCCATGGGTGAGTGTTCATTTGGCCTGCTCGAACGAGCCGCCCGAGATGGTCATTGCCACGCTGCGCAGCCTGCTCGCCCTGCAATGGCCGCATCTGCAGATTGTTGTCATTGATAACAACACTCACGATCCCGCCCTTTGGCAACCTGTTCAGGACTTTGTTCTGGCTACAGGGGATGACAGGGTGAAGTTTCACCATCTGCCGCACTGGCCTGGCTTCAAGGCAGGTGCACTCAATTACGCCTTGTCGTGCACTGACCCGCGCGCGCAATGGATCGGCGTGGTCGATGCCGACTACACGGTCGAACCGGATTGGCTGGAGCAGTTGGCGGGCTACTTCAACCGGCCCGAGGTGGCAGCAATTCAGTCGCCTCAAGCCCATCGGGACTGGCAGGACCATGCGGTGTCCAGATTCATGAACTGGGAGTACGAAGGGTTTTTCAGACTCGGCATGCACCATCGCCACGAACGCAATGCGCTCATTCAACACGGCACCATGGTTCTCATCAGACGCGAGAGCCTCGCACGGGCGGGGGGCTGGAATCCGGCCTGCGTCTGTGAGGACGCTGAGCTTGGATTAAGGTTGCTGCGCCTGGGCCAGGATCTGGTCTATGTAGACAAAGTGATGGGGCGCGGTCTTGTGCCCTCGGACCTTCAGTCTTACCTGCGCCAGCGCCGTCGCTGGGCCCTGGGTGGCATGCAGATCCTACGATTACATGCTCGCGATTTGCTGGCGCACGGACCCCTCACACTGGCGCAGCGCTATCACTTTCTGGCCGGTTGGCTGCCCTGGATGGGGGATGCGCTCCACCTTTGTTTCAGTCTGCTCGCGCTCGCATGGACTGCAGGCCTGCTGCTCGCACCGGCGTGGTTCAATGTTCCTGCGTCGCTGTTTCTCGCACCCATTGCGATCTTCGCGATGGTCAGGCTCATGCTGGGGCCGATGCTCTATGTCCGCCGTATGGACTGCTCCTGGCCGGATGTGGTCGGGGCAGCCCTGGCCGGAATGAGCCTGTCGCATCGCGTGGCCCGCGGAGTGCTGAGCGGGCTGTTTGGCAAGGAGGCCCGGTTTGAGATCACAACCAAGCGTCTTGGCCCAGGGCACACCAGCCAGTCAGCACCCCGGCAGGACGTTCGCCGACATCCTCTGGCCGGCGTCCGCGAAGAAGGCCTGATCCTTCTTGCACTGATGCTCGCCGTGGCAGCATTGCTCCTACAGCCCGGGCAGCCTCTTCAGGGCGCGCTGCTAGCCTGGACGGGCGTGTTGATGCTGCAGGCCTTGCCCTATGCAGTCACCATCGGCCTGACCTTGTTTTCAATTCGTAGACCATCCCCTTCTGTGCTCTCAGAGGACACCTCTCAATGACAACATCCGACTCCAACACACGCTCCAGCGACACTTCGTCGAATGCCACCGATCTGTCAGCGGACTCGGCTTCGATGCCGGTCAATATCCTCGTAGATCGCCAGGACCGCGTAGGCATCATCACCCTCAATCGTCCCAAGGCTCTCAATGCGCTCAACAACGCTCTCATGGATGAACTAGGCGCGGCATTGCTTGCCTTCGACGCAGATGAGGGCATCGGCGTGATCGTCATCACGGGCAATGAGCGCGCCTTTGCAGCGGGTGCGGATATCGGGGCAATGGCGGGCTTTAGCTACATGGATGTCTATCTCTCCGAATACATCACGCGCAACTGGGAGCAGATCCGCAAGGTCCGCAAGCCAGTGATCGCCGCAGTTGCCGGATTTGCGCTTGGCGGCGGATGCGAGCTCGCGATGATGTGTGACATCGTGATTGCTGCCGACACCGCGAAATTCGGTCAGCCAGAAATCAAGCTTGGCGTGATTCCCGGAGCAGGGGGTACGCAACGCTTGCCGCGCGCAGTAGGTAAAGCCAAGGCGATGGACCTTTGTCTCACTGGACGGATGATGGATGCCCAGGAAGCCGAACGCAGCGGCCTCGTGTCGCGGGTGGTACCGGCTGCGCAACTACTGGAAGAGGCCATGGCGGTCGCTCGACAGATCGCATCAATGTCGCTGCCCAGCGTGATGGTGCTCAAGGAGTCAGTGAACCGCGCTTATGAGAGTCCGCTCAGTGAGGGTGTGTTGTTTGAGCGCAGGGTCTTTCACGCGCTGTTTGCGACTGAGGACCAGAAAGAAGGCATGAAAGCCTTCATTGAAAAACGTACGCCTCAATTCCAGCACCGCTGAAGCCAGGAGACGAGGCGACCGACCCAGCACCGCAGAAGCCACGCGAAGGAAGCACAAACAGGGGGTGTCACACATCCCGGTGGAAGGAGGCCCTTACCGAATACCTCCAGGCGCATCCGTCACTCCTACAAGACGAATCCGTTCCCCGATTTGCACAAGCGAAAAGAACGCGCTATAGTCGATGGCTCTGCAGTGCTTCGCGCACTACAGAGGTCGGGCAAGAAAGGCAGCCGGGCGCCAGCAGTAAGGTGATCCGGGTCAAACAAAAAAATTTGACAGCCACTTGACAGACGAAAAAAGAAGCTACATAATTTCGCTTCTGTGCTGATCGAAAGACAGCGTGCTCTTTAAAAACTAAACAGCCGATAAGTGTGGGCGTTTGGGCGGAAATCGCCGCAACGCCAGCGCAAGGTGCTTGCACTAAGCCTGGCGGGTAAACAAACGCTCATGCGAATAGATCAAGGTGGCCAGAAGAAATTTTGGCAAACTTCGATCAATTCCATTGAGCATGCGACTTACATTAAGTAAGTTGCCAAAGATCGAACTGAAGAGTTTGATCCTGGCTCAGATTGAACGCTAGCGGCATGCCTTACACATGCAAGTCGAACGGCAGCACGGGGGCAACCCTGGTGGCGAGTGGCGAACGGGTGAGTAATACATCGGAACGTACCCAGTAGTGGGGGATAACGTAGCGAAAGCTACGCTAATACCGCATACGAACTACGGTTGAAAGCGGGGGATCGCAAGACCTCGCGCTATTGGAGCGGCCGATGGCAGATTAGCTAGTTGGTGAGGTAAAGGCTCACCAAGGCTACGATCTGTAGCTGGTCTGAGAGGACGACCAGCCACACTGGGACTGAGACACGGCCCAGACTCCTACGGGAGGCAGCAGTGGGGAATTTTGGACAATGGGGGCAACCCTGATCCAGCAATGCCGCGTG
>JBEELY010000409.1:0-10530 GCA_041167925.1 Pseudomonadota bacterium
GGCGGCCCACAGCAGGCGCAGCTTTCCTTTCGGACATGGACTCGACCGAGGCTCTCATCAACATCACTCTGCGGCCAGGCTCGCCAACCTGTCCGCCATCGACTGACCGATGGCAGCCTGAGCGGCTCACCGGCTCACCGGCTCACCGGCTCAACGGAGATCCGGAGCTCTGGCCTAAGCGGCCTACTCCAGAGGCAAGCCTGCACGAAGCCATCGGTTCGCGCCCAGCCGGAAACGCCGGTCGATCCAGGCGGCACGCGCCTGCAGACCGCGATCCCGGTCCGCCGCAGTGGAATCTTTTAGACGCATCGGCGGGCCGCGGAAGGCCAACACGATTCGATTGCCGGCCGCGGTCGACGGCAAGATCAGCAGACGCCCTTCAAATACCGATTGCAGGCGCTCGATGCTTCTTGCACCGGAAGTATGTCCACGCCCGAACAGGTTCACCACAAGCACGCCCGGCTCGGCCAGCGCTGCGCGTGCACTACGATAGAACGCAAGCGAGTCCAGCACCGGCCCTTCCGCCTGTGCATCGTAAAGATCAATCTGGATCACCCCGAAGCGCCCCGCCCAGGCTGGATTGCGCAGTGCACGCGCTGCATCGGCAATGTCCACCCGCAGGCGCTCGTCCTCGGAGGGCAGCCTGAAGTACTGTTGACACGCTGCAAGCACCTGAGGGCTGCGCTCCACGCAGGTGATCTGCGTGTCAGGCAGATGCTTCCAGCACCATTTGGCCAAGGACCCAGCCCCCAGACCGAGCTGCAGCAGGCGGGGCGGCGCATGCAGGAAAAGCAGCCAGGCCATCATGTCGCGCACGTACTCGAGCTCGAGATCGAAGGGCCGGGAAAGGCGCATGGCGCCCTGCACCCAGGGCGTGCCAAAGTGCAGGTACCTGACCCCGCCCTCCTCCGACAGCGTGATGGTCTCGTTCACGCCGCTGGCACCACCGCCTGAAGCATCTGATTGAGCCGCTTCACGAACCCTGCGGGATCTTCCAGCGCAGCCCCTTCGGCCAGAACCGCCTGATCCATCAGGAGCTGCGCCCAGGTCGGCGTGTCGGCCGGCACGCCTTTCAGGCGAGCCACCAGAGCATGCTTTGGATTGAGCTCAAGGATGGGTTTTTGATCGGGTGCCTTCTGGCCCGCCTGCCTGAGCATGCGCTGCAGGGTGGCGCTCATCTCGCCTTCGTCGGCCACCAGGCAGCAGGGCGAGTCCGTGAGGCGATCCGTCATTCGGACCTCCTTCACACGATCCCCCAGGGCGTCCTTCACAGCCTTCACCAGGTCGGCAAAATCCTTTGCGGTCTCTTCGACCCGCGCCTTTTCTTCGGCATCTTGCAGGCTGCCCAGATCAAGGCCGCCACGAGCCACCGAGACCAGCGCCTTGCCATCAAACTCGTTCAGGAAAGACAGCATCCACTCATCCACGCGGTCGCTCAGGATGAGCACCTCGACATCCTTGCGCCCGAAAACCTCCAGATGGGGGCTGTTGCGGGCGGCGACTTCGGACTCCGCCGTGACGTAATAGATCTTGTCCTGGCCTTCCTTCATGCGGCCGACATAGTCGGAAAACGACACGGTCTGTTCGCCCTGTGCCGTGCGGGTCGAGGCAAAGCGCAGGAGCTTGGCCAGCCGCTCCTGGTTGGAGAAGTCTTCCCCCATGCCTTCTTTGAGCACCTGACCGAAGGTGCTCCAGAACTTGGCGTAGTCCTCTGGCTTGTTTTCGGCCAAATCCTCGAGCATGCCCAGCACACGGCGGGTACTGCCTTCGCGGATCGCCTTGACGTCGCGGCTTTCCTGCAGGATTTCGCGCGAGACGTTGAGCGGCAGGTCGGAGGAATCGATCACGCCCTTCACAAAGCGCAGATACACCGGCATGAGCTGGTCGGCGTCGTCCATGATGAACACCCGCTTGACGTACAGGCGGATGCCGTGTCGGCTCTGTCGGTCCCAGAGGTCAAACGGTGCACGCGCCGGCACATAGAGAAGCTGGGTGTATTCGGTTCTGCCCTCGACCCGGTTATGGGTCCAGGCCAGAGGATCTTCAAAGTCGTTGCTGATATGGCGGTAGAACTCCTTGTATTGAGCCTCCTCCACCTCGGATTTGCTACGGGTCCAAAGCGCACTGGCCTGATTGACCGTCTCCCACTGCGGAGCCTCGGCCACGGCGTCGTCCGTGGCGGGCACGTCCTTGAGCATGCGAATGGGCAGTGAAATATGGTCGGAATATTTGCGCAAGATGGAGCGCAACTGCCAATCCGAGAGAAGATCCGCCGGGTCGTCAGCGCCCTCTTCTGCATCCTCGGGCTTGGCGCGCAGGTGCAGCGTGACCTGGGTTCCGCGCTCGGTGCGGGTGATCGGCTCGATCGTGAATTCGCCGCTGCCGTCAGAGGTCCAGCGGATGGCTTCGTCAGGCTGCGCGCCCGCACGCCGGGATTCCACCGAGACCTGGTCGGCCACAATAAATGACGAATAAAAGCCCACGCCAAACTGGCCGATCAGGTTGGCATCACGGGCCTTGTCGCCGCTCAGGCGGGAGAAGAATTCCTTGGTGCCCGAACGCGCAATCGTGCCCAGGTTATCAATGGCCTCCTGGCGCGACAGGCCGATGCCGTTGTCGATGATGCTGATGGTGCGAGCGTCCTTGTCAAAGGCTACGCGGATCTGCAGCTCCGGATCATCGGCCAGCCACTCGGGCCGATCGATCGCTTCGAAGCGCAGCTTGTCGCAGGCATCTGAGGCATTGGAGACCAGCTCACGCAGAAAGATTTCGCGGTTGCTGTACAGGGAATGAATCATCAGCTGCAGCAGCTGCTTGACTTCGGTCTGAAACCCGAGGGTTTCTTTCATGGGAGCAGTCATGGTCGATAGAGAGAAATAGACGGAGCAAGGGAAAGGATGAGGTATTGGGGCTCTCGCCGTACTTTCAAGTCGACCGAATCGGCGAACCCCATACAATCGCTGCAATGCAGGATTTTCTCGCGTTTACGGCATTTGCGGTCGCCGGCGCCTTCACGCCGGGGCCCAATAACACCATTGCCATTGCTACAGGGCTGCGGTTTGGACCTTGGCGAGTCTGGCCCCACGCACTGGGCACCATGCTCGGTTTTTCCAGCATGCTGCTCTTGGCCAGTGCAGGTGCCCTGGGCGCCATTCTGGCCATTCCTGGTGTCGAGCCTGTGTTGCGTATTGCAGGGGTGTGCTACTTGCTGTGGATCTCATGGCGAATTGCACGCAGCGAAGGGCCTCAAGACAAGGCGCTAGCCCAGCCCCTCACGGTGTTTCAGTCTTCGCTCATCCAGTTTGTCAGCCCCAAGGGCTGGATGCTGGCCCTCTCGGTCGCGGGCGCGTGGTTTAGCGGTATGGCCGATCAGCCGATCCGCATCGCCACTTATGTGTTCTGGTTTGCCCTGATCTGCGCAGCCAGCATCGCCACCTGGTCGAGTGCCGGCGGATTGCTTCGGGTATGGCTCAAAGACCCGGTGCACTTGCGCCGCTTCAATCTCCTCATGGGCACCCTGCTGGCCCTCAGTGCGCTCAGCCTGCTGGTCTGAAAAAGCCTGCGACCTCATCGAAGGGTACCGATTCAATCCTCGCATGCGACCAGCGCGCATCGCGGGTCTTGTCGATCAGGAGGGCGCGCACGCCTTCAGGAAAGTCATGATGCCGCTGGCACTGGCGCGCCAGCACAAGATCCAGCGCGAGGACCTCGGCAATACCCATCTTTCGGCATCGACGCATGTACTCGAACGTGACACAGGCCCCAGTGGGTGAACCCTGCCTGAGATTGGCCAAAGGCCGCTCAAACCAAACCTCAAGGGCTGCCTCGCGCTCGAGCGCCTGCACCATGTCAGCCGCACTGGCTTGGGAACCCACCCGCCTCAAGGCGGGCGCGAGACGGGCCAGATCGCTCGCTGGCAGTTCCATGGTCTTTTGCGCTGCAAAGGCCAGGCAATGCTGGCGCAAAGCCACACGATCCACTGATGCATCGCCCGACCAGGGCAACTCAGCCAGGCTTTGCATGAATTCGGGCTGACGGCTCAGGGCGATCGCATGATCGGCCAGACCGGCATGCACAGCATCGCCTTCGTGAATCAAGGCACCCGTCATGGCCAAGAGCAGGCCTGCTTGGCCAGGAACGCGATTCAGAAACCAGCCCCCGCCCACATCCGGAAACAGCCCGATATGGATCTCGGGCATGGCCATCTTGAGACCTTCGCTCACGATGCGTTCGCTGCCTGCCACCGAAAGCCCGACCCCACCCCCCATGTCCACGCCGTGGGCCCAGGTGATGAAGGGCTTGGGATAGGCATGAATCAGCAGATCGAGCTGATACTCCACCTCGAAGAAGGCATCTCCGTAGACATAACGATCAGGTCGGCCGCTACGCACCTGCTTCACCACTTCGGCCACATCGCCCCCGGCGCAGAATCCCTTGGGACCATTGCCAATCAGCATGACCGAGACAATCGAGGCATCGGAGGCCCAGGCCCGGAACTGACTGAGCATGGCCTGCACCATGGACAGGTTCAGGGCATTGAGCGCAGCAGGTCGGTTCAAACGTGCCAGGCCAATACAGTGATCACCCCGTTTCGTGGGCAGGCGCTCGAAAACCATGTCGGGAGAATCCGCCCCGGGAAGGGTAGGCTGTGGCGGCAAGGCCGATGCGGCTGGGCGAGACAGGCTGGATTCAGTCATGAGGAGGTCTTTCTTGAGGGCCAGATGCGTCCGCGACCGAGCTTCGGCCAGCGTAATGCCGGGTCTCGGCATGTCTAAACAGAGCCAGACGGTCGCGGGCCAAGCCCGCCCCCGCAAGGGCCCGAGGCACTTCTTCGAGCGGCGCATCGAGTGATTCGCTGGCGAGCTCGAAGCTCCCCCAATGCACGCCGATGCCTTCGCGCGCATTCAAATCGAGCATGGCTTGCACCGCTTCGGCCGGATCGGTGTGTTGCGCACTCATAAACCAGCGCGGAGCATAGGCACCCACCGGAATCGCTGCCAGATCAAAAGCGCCAAAGCGCTGCCGAATGCTGTCAAACAACACCCTGGAATAAGCCGTGTCACCGCTGTAATAGAACCGAAAGGAAGCGGACTCGAGCACGAACCCGCCCCACAGCGTCTGGTTGCGATCCCAAAGGCTGCGAGTGCTCCAGTGCTGGGCTGGCACCAGATGCACAGATACCGGGCCAACCTGCACGACCTCCCACCAGTCGAGCGCATGAACCCGCTTTGCGCCCCGCTCACGCAACCAGCGATCGACCCCCAGCGGTACGACGAAGCGCGGCTGCCCCTCGGGGCGCTGCAGCAGCGCCAGGATGGTGGGTTCATCCAGATGGTCGTAGTGGTTGTGTGAAATCAGCACCGTATTCACCGATGAAAAATCGCTGAGCGATACGGCCAGTGGCACCTTGCGCTTTGGGCCTGCAAAGGACACCGGAGAAACCCGCTCCGAGAACACCGGATCAATCAGAAAGCCCTCGCCCTCCTGACGCAGGGCCATGCTGGCATGACCGATCCAGGTGAGGCTGGCAGCGTGTGAAGCGGTGGACACGCGCTTGATTGCAGATTCTGCTGAAGGCTGCGCTGGGGATTGAGACACGGCAAAGACCGCGCGCACCGCATCCCTCGCATCAGGCGAAGAAGCAATGCGGCTCAGAAAATCCGCCGCAGGCGGTTTGGGCAGATCCTCAAGAACCTGTTCACGTCGCCACCGCCACAATTCCGCATAAGACTTGTCGACCTGGGTGCCATCGGGGTTACGAAAGCCGTCCGGGGTGTGATGGGCCCGGTTCGGGTTGTAGTCAGGATTGCCCGACAGCCGGTCCCGCACGGGACTGGCTTCGAAAGCGGCCAGACCCGTGATCGACAGGCCCAAAAAGAGGGCTAATGCCGCAAGCCATCGCATGGTCAGGCGTCCTTGCGGGCCTGTGCCGAATCGTGTTGCAGGAACAGGCGCGTGTCTTTCCAGCGCGGCTCAAGTGCCCTGCCCTTGCGACCGCGCGCGCCACGATGTTCGCCAAGCTCCTTCGGTCCGAAGACCCGCTCCATCGGCTTGCCGACCCTGCCTGCACCCTGCACCGCCAGGGCATCGCTGCCGGCACCACCAAAGGCAAGCACCTGCAGGAGTGCCTCTTGCGCATCCAGCTCCACCAGGCGAGTGCCTCGACCACCATTGCGCAAGGCCTTGATCTCGGACAGTGCAAAGATCAGCATGCGTGCACGGTCAGGTGCGCCTGCCAGGCAGGCGACTTCCGTGGCCCCCTCGGGGATCAGCTCAGGACGGAGGAGGCGGTCACCTTCGTCGAGTGTCATGAACTGACGGCCCGCCTTGTTTCGGCCCACCAGATCACCGGCCTGACACTGCAGGCCCTGGCCCTGCACCGTGGCCAGCAACACGCTGCGTGCAGCCGCTGCCGCAAACACCTGTTCTATGCGCGCGCCGGGTTCAAGATCAACGAGACTAGTGATGGGCACGCCATCGCCTCGCGCGGAGGGCAGTGAGGACACCGGCACACTGAAGACGCGCCCGGAATCGGACAAGGCAAAGAGGGTGTCGGTGGTGAGCACTTCATGCGCTCCGTCGAAGGCATCGCCCGCCTTGAAACTGAAAAGAGCTGCATCATGGCCATGCCCTTGGCGTGCTCTGACCCAGCCCTTGGCTGACACAATGACGGTCACCGGCTCTTCGGCGACCTTGACCTCGATCACCGTTTTCTGGGCGGCTTCGATGAGGGTTCGGCGATCATCACCATAGCGCTTGGCGTCAGCTTCGATCTCCTTGATCATCTGGCGCCGCAGGGCCGATTCACTGTCGAGCAAACCTTGCAGTTGCGTGCGCTCGGACTGCAGGGCGGCAAGCTCCTGTTCTAGCCGCAAGGCCTCTAGCCTGGCCAGCTGACGCAGGCGGATCTCCAAAATGTCCTCGGCCTGACGCTCGCTCAAGGCAAAGGCACTGATGAGTGCAGGCTTGGGCTCGTCCGAATTCCGAATGATCCGGATCACTTCATCGATGTCGAGCAGCACGCGCTGCCGACCTTCCAGGATATGGATGCGGTCTTCGACTTTGCCCAGACGATGCTGGCTGCGTCGGGTGATGGTCTGCTGCCTGAACTGAATCCATTCCTGCAGGATGAGCGGCAGAGACTTCTGCTGCGGACGCCCATCCCGACCGATCATGACCAGATTGATGGGCACGCTGGTCTCAAGGTCGGAATGCGCCAACAGGGTATTGAGCAACTCGGCGGGCGCAAGCCTTGAAGAGCGCGGCTCGAAGACCAGCCGCACGGGTGCCTCGCGACCCGATTCATCGCGTGCGGTCTCAAGCACACTCAACACAGTTTGCTTGAGCTGGACCTGCTCGGGGCTGAGCGCCTTCCTGCCCGCCTTGACCTTGGGATTGGTGAGCTCCTCGATCTGCTCGAGCACTCGGGCCGCGGACACGCCCTGCGGGAGCTCATCGATCACCAGCTGCCACTGTCCGCGCGCAAGCTCTTCAATGTGATGTCGGGCGCGTACCTTGACCGAACCCCGACCGACAGCATAAAGATCGCGAAGCTCCTGCGACGAGGAAATGACCTGGCCGCCGCCCGGAAAGTCGGGCCCGGGCAATACGGCCATGACCTCGTCGATGCCTGCCTGCGGATTGCGGATCAGCAGCACTGCGGCCGCAGCCACCTCGCGCAGGTTGTGAGGAGGAATCTCGGTGGCCATGCCCACGGCGATGCCCGAAGCGCCATTGAGCAGCACCATGGGCAAGCGCGCCGGCAGCAAGGCCGGCTCAATGGTGGAGCCATCGTAGTTGGGCACAAAATCAACGGTGCCCTGGTCGATCTCCTCGAGCAGGAGCTGGGCATAGGCGGTGAGCCGCGCTTCGGTGTAGCGCATGGCCGCGGCGCCATCGCCATCGCGTGAACCAAAGTTGCCCTGCCCATCAATGAGCGGATAACGCAGCGTGAAGTCCTGCGCCATGCGCACCAGCGCGTCATAAGCTGCGGTATCACCATGCGGATGAAATCGACCGAGCACATCACCCACCACGCGAGCCGACTTCACCGGCTTGGCATTGGCCGGCAGGCCCATCGCGTTCATGGCATACAAGATGCGACGCTGAACGGGCTTCAGACCATCGGCACCATCGGGCAGCGCGCGGCCCTTGACCACCGAGACCGCGTAATCAAGATAGGCCCGCTCGGCAAACCTAGCCAGCACCAGCGGATCACCGCTCATACATCCACCTCGACTTCGTTGCCTCGGGCCTCGATCCAGGCCTTGCGGGCAGCCGACTCGCCCTTGCCCATCAGCATGGTGAAGCAGGCGGTGGTGTCGGTGTCGGAGAGCTCACCCAGCTGCACCTGCAGCAGTTTGCGGGTTTCGGGATTGAGCGTGGTTTCCCAGAGCTGCTCGGCTGTCATTTCGCCCAGGCCCTTGAAGCGCGAAATGCTCCAGCTGCCCTCGCGCAAACCATCCTTGCGCAATTTGTCTTCCACGTGACGCAGCTCGCCTTCATCGAGGCAATACACCTTGCGTACCGGCCGTTTGCCCTGCGCAGGAACATCCACCCGAAAGAGCGGCGGCCGTGCGACATACACATGGCCGGCTGCAATCAGGGCTGGAAAATGCCGATAAAAGAGGGTCAGCAGCAGCACCTGGATATGCGCGCCATCCACATCCGCGTCCGACAAGACGCAGATCTTGCCGTAGCGAAGCCCGGACAGATCGGGCGAGTCGGCTGGTCCATGAGGATCCACGCCGATCGCCACCGAGATGTCATGAATCTCGGCATTTGCAAAGAGACGATCTCGTTCGGTCTCCCAGGCATTGAGCACCTTGCCGCGCAGCGGCAGGATGGCCTGATAGCCCTTGTCGCGTCCCATCTTGGCCGATCCACCCGCCGAATCTCCCTCCACAAGAAAGACCTCGTTGCGAGCGATCTCGGTGCTCTCGCAATCGGTGAGCTTGCCCGGCAACACCGCCACGCCCGAGCTCTTGCGCTTTTCAACTTTCTGAGCACTGCGCTGACGCGACTGCGCCTGACGGATCACCAGATCGGCGATGCGCTTGCCCCAGTCCACATGTTCATTGAGCCAGAGCTCAAAGGCGGACTTTGCAAAACCCGACACCAGGCGCAGCGCATCACGTGAATTCAGGCGCTCCTTGATCTGCCCCTGAAATTGCGGATCGAGCACGCGGGCAGACAGTACGAAACTCGCTCGCGCGAAAACGTCTTCTGGCATGAGCTTGACCCCCTTGGGCAGCAAGGCATGCAGTTCGGTAAAGCCCTTGACCGCCTGAAACAGACCCTCTCGAAGGCCGGACTCATGCGTGCCACCCACCGGCGTCGGAATCAGATTGACATAGGACTCCCGCACCAGCCCGCCGGATTCGGTCCAGGCCACCACCCATTGAGCGCCCTCGCCTTCCGCGAAGGTGTCATGCCCCGCAGCGCAATACTGCTCGCCCTCGAAGAGCGGCACGATGGGCGCGTCGGGGGCCTGTCCATCAATGTTCTGAGCGCTGGAGGCTCCCGCGGATCCTGACGATCCGGCGGCATCGAGCGCCTGAGCCAGGTAGCCCCTCAGACCTTCCGCGTAGTGCCAGACCTGCCGGTGGCCTGATTTTTCCTGCACCAGTGCCACCTGCACTCCAGGCAGAAGCACGGCCTTGGAGCGCAGCAATCGCTCGAGTTCGGTCGCAGGCAAAGCCTGACTGTCGAAATACTTCGGATCTGGCCAGAGCTCAAGACGGGTACCGCTGCGCTTGTCGCCCTTGTCCGCCAGGCGCGACTGCAACGGTGTCGCCACGTCACCGTCGCGAAACTCGAGCTCATGCACACCACGCCCAAGTTCGTCGGTGCGCCAGACCGTCACCTTCAGACGCCGAGACAAGGCATTGGTGACCGAGACCCCCACCCCATGCAAGCCGCCCGAGAAGCTGTAAGCCCCGCCCGACTGCTTGTCGAACTTGCCGCCGGAGTGCAGACGGGTGAACACAATCTCGACAGTGGGCACACCCTCTTCAGGATGGATACCAACCGGAATGCCTCGGCCGTCGTCTTCAACCGCGATGCCGCCATCAGCCAGCAAGGTGACCTCAATGCGCTTGGCGAATCCCGCCAGGGCCTCGTCTGCCGCGTTGTCGATGGCCTCCTGAACAATGTGCAGGGGGTTGTCGGTGCGGGTATACATGCCAGGTCGCTGGCGGACCGGCTCCAGGCCCTTCAGGACCCGGATGGAGGATTCGGTGTAGTCGTTCTTGCGTGTCGCCATGTCGCGATTATCGCGCAGGCCTGCGGATGCCCCTGTGAATCCCGCGAGTGTCTTGGGCCCGAACTACAAGTTGGGGGTGGACCGGGGCCTGGGCATCTCAGATCGCGACCTGGGAACCCAGTTCGATGACCCGGTTGGGCGGAAGCCCGAAGTAGTCGGCGACAGACGGGCTGTTCTGCATCATCCAGCCAAAGAGCGAGCGACGCCAGCCAAAAAGGCCGCGCTGCGACACCGACACGATCACCGGCTTGCTGGTGAAAAACGAG